>JAYTSH010000235.1:0-2288 GCA_043745755.1 Cellulomonas sp.
GACGCGGCCGCGCGGGGGGTCATCGGGCTCACGCCGTCGTTCGGCTCCGACGAGTTCAACGACCACCACTTCCACTACGGCTATTTCTTGGCAACCGCGGGTCTCCTCGCGGCCGACGACACCGCGCTCGCGGCCGAGCTCGCCCCGGTCATGAACCTGCTCGCGCAGGACGTGGCCGCGGCGAGCCCGAGCCCCCAGCTGCCGCAGCTGCGCGTGTTCGACGTGTATGCGGGTCACTCGTGGGCGTCAGGCACGGCACCGTTCGCCGACGGCAACAACCAGGAGTCCACGTCGGAGGCGGTCAACGCCTGGAACGGCCTCGGGCTGTGGGCGAAGGCGTCGGGCCAGGACGCGCTGGGCGTCGAGGCGACCTGGCTCGCGTCGACCGAGGCCGCCAGCGCGCGCGCGTACTGGACCAACCCCGACCTGACCCAGCCGGTGTATCGGGGGTTCGGGCACAAGATCTTCGCGCTCGCATGGGGCGGGAAGCGCGACTACGCGACGTGGTTCAGCGGGGCGCCCAGCGCGATCCTCGGCATCCAGCTCATCCCGATGAACCCCGCCGCGGCGTACCTCGCGGGCGACCCGGACCGCATCCGGGCCAACGTCGCCGAGGCGGCTCCCGGCGGGTACGGAGTGCAGTTCGGCGACTACCTGCTCATGTACCTGGCGCTCGCCGGCCCGCAGGACGCCGACAAGGCATGGACGACCGCTCAGCAGCTGCCCGACACGGCGATCGACGACGGCGACTCGCGCGCCTACCTGCTGGCGTGGCTCGCGGCGGCCTCGACGCGCCCGGGCGGCTCGTAGCTGTCCTGCGACCGGCGGCTGTCGCGCACCAGGTCACGCACGGTCTCGACGAGCAGCACGACGAGGAGCACGTTGCGCGCGACCAGCACGAGCGAGACGGGCACGCGCCCGTTGAGCAGCGCGCCGTAGTCGAGCGGGAACACGATCTGCGTGAGGATCGCGAGGGCCGCGACCTGCCACGCGGTCGAGCGCCACCCCGGCAGCCGCAGCGCGAGCGCGAGCGCGACGGGCGCAGCGAGCCACGCGAGGTACTGCGGCGAGCCGACCTTGTTGAGGACGATGAGGACGAGGAGCACGAGCAGCGCCGCGCGCACGAGGAACGCCTGCAGGTGCATGCCGGTGCCTGCGCGCCGGTGCAGCCACCAGAACAGCGCAGCCAGCAGCGCGATGCCGAGCGGGAGCGCGAGGCCGAGCACGTCGACCGCAAGGTTCGAGCCCGGACCCGTGATC
Organism: Cellulomonas sp.; assembly: GCA_043745755.1. Taxonomy (GTDB): domain Bacteria; phylum Actinomycetota; class Actinomycetes; order Actinomycetales; family Cellulomonadaceae; genus Cellulomonas_A. The sequence goes on from JAYTSH010000235.1 coordinate 1,261, forward strand.
TCCCACGTCACGAGCTCCTGGTTGAGGAAGCGCGTGACCGAGCGGGTGAACAGGCCCGCGAGCACCCAGGGGGTCGCGCCGACCGACTCGATCTGCAGCCCGCGGGTGCCCTGCTCCGTCAGGAAGCTCGCGACGTGCGACGTCCCGCCGCCGACGGCGACCTCGAGCACGATGAAGGCCGACACGATACCCGCAGGGACGACGACGTCGCGCCACGGCCGCCGGGTGACGAGCACCAGCGGGATGAGGATCGCGCCCGGTGCGACCTTGATCCACGCCCCGGCCGTCAGGAGCGCCGCTGCGAGCCGCGGACGCGAGAGCAGGACCGCCAGCGCGACGATCATCACCGGCACGATGATCGCGTCGAGCCGCCCCATGGACACCGGACCGAGCAGCACCATGAACGCCATCCACCACCAGGCGCCGGCCGTGGACCGCCGGTGCCGCAGCAGCACGACGACGGCGACCGCGTCGAGCAGCGTGACCATCACCGACCAGGCGAGCGCGTAGGTGTGGCCGTTCGTGGTGCTCGCGGCCGCGGGGATCAGCATCGGCACGATCGCACCGGCGGGGTAGACCCAGTCGCTGCTCAGGACCGGCCACTGGCCGAGGTGGTCGCCGAGCCACATCCAGTACCGGTACAGGTCGACGTCATGGAACGAGCTGTTGAACATCAGCTGGACGCCCATGAACGTGATCCAGGCGTGCGCGACGACGAATGCGGACCACACGGCGCCGCGGGACTTCAGGAGACGATCGGGGCTCAGGGGGTCCTCCGGGAACGCGGGCGGGCGAACGGCCACAGTACCGCGCCCGCCGGTGCCGCAGCCGGGCGCGGCCTGGGCGTGGAACACCGCCACCGGTGGGGGAGTCCGCCGCTACCCTTCCGCACAGGGCTGCGGTGCTTCGCGCCGCGGGGGACGGCCCGTACCGACCCAGGAGAAGGAGAACCGCGAGTGAGCGGCATCGGATGGCGTGTGCACGGCGACGGACGCACGATCAGCCCGGGGGCAGTCGTCGCCCCCGAT
>JAYTSH010000236.1:0-9012 GCA_043745755.1 Cellulomonas sp.
CGTCCCGCTCGTGCCGGCGCAGGACTACAAGCGCGCGCTCGACGGCGACGCCGGACCGAACACGGGCGGCATGGGCGCGTACTCGCCGCTGCCGTGGGCGCCCGCCGATCTCGTCCGGGACGTCGTGGCCCGCGTCGCGCAGCCGACGATCGACGAGATGGCGCGCCGGGGCACCCCGTTCGCGGGGGTTCTCTACGTCGGTCTCGCGCTGACCAGCAAGGGCGTGCGCGTCGTGGAGTTCAACGCGCGGTTCGGCGACCCCGAGACGCAGGTCGTCCTCGCGCGGCTCGCGACACCGCTCGGCGCTGTGCTGCACGCCGCCGCGACGGGCGGGCTCGGGCAGCTCGCGCCGCTCGAGTGGCTCGATGCCGCCGCCGTGACCGTCGTGATCGCGGCGCACGGGTACCCGGCGGATGTCCGCGCCGGTGACCCGATCACCGGCATCGAGGATGCCGACGCGCTGCCCGGCGTGCACGTGCTGCACGCGGGGACGGCTCTGGCGCACGACGCCGACGGCGACCACCTCGTGGCGGCGGGCGGCCGGGTGCTGTCGGTCGTCGGCGTCGGAGCCGACCTGACGGCGGCCCGGGCGGCCGCGTACGCCGGGGTCGAGCGCATCGAGCTGCCCGGGTCGCACCACAGGACGGACGTCGCGCTCCTCGCCGACTGACCGCGTGGCAGTGCTCAGTTCAGTGTGCTCGCTCTGCTGATCAGCGCGCGGTGGTGACCGATCGCAGCCGGTCGAGGGCCGTGCGCAGTGTCGCCGTGAGGCTGGTCTCGCCCGGCTCCTCGAGCCAGCGCATGAACCCGATCCGGAGCACGACCGTCCCGGACTCGGCGACCAGGCTGGCGTCCGGTTCGGGTACGCCTCGGCGGCGCAACCCGTCGGCGACGGCGGCCGAGAGCCCCGCCAACTTGATCAGCTCGCGCTCGTGCAGCTCCGGGTTCGCATCGATCAACGACTGCCGCTGGCGGGACAGCTCGCGGTGCTGCCCGAGCAGGTCACCGGCGACGTCCAGCGCAGCCGCGATGATCTCCACCGGGGTGGCACCCTCGGGTGCTTCGGTGACCGCCTCGACCACGCGTGCCTGCAGCAGCTCGGAGCCGGCGAAGAACACCTCGCGCTTGTCTGCGAAGTGGCGGAAGAAGGTTCGCGCGTTCAGCCCGGCGCGCTGGGCGATCTCGGCGATGGTGGTCTGCTCGAAGCCGCGCTCGAGATAGAGCTGCATCGCCGCCTCGCGCAGCCGCCCGCTCGCGTTCGCCTCCCACCGTCCCACGACGGCGAGTCTAGTCATGTCATCCCGCGACATCGCATGCTAGAAGCATGTCACTGAATGACATCATGCATCCGCCCTCTTCGGCCTAGGAGAACCCTCATGCGCATCTTCGTCACCGGCGCCAGTGGCTGGATCGGCGCCGCCACCGTCGCCGAGCTGCTCGAGGCCGGTCACCAGGTGGTCGGTCTGGCTCGCTCGGACATCGCTGCCGCCGCGATCGCCGCGGCCGGCGCCGAGGTGCGCCGCGGCAGCCTGCACGACCTCGACGTGCTCAGCGCCGCCGCCGCCGACTCGGACGGCGTCGTCCACCTCGGCTACAGCCACGACTTCTCCCAGATGGAGGCCGCCGCCACGACGACTCGGCCGCGCGCAACGCGATCGTCACCGCACTGGAGGGAACGGACAAGCCGCTCGTGCTGGCGTCGGGCGTCCGCGGCCTTGCCACCGGCCGAGCCGCGACCGAGCACGACACCCCGATCCCAGCCTCCACCCGCGAATCGCCGGAGCCGCCGCCGCCCTGGGCCACACCGAACGCGGCGTGCGCACGAGCGCGGTGCGGTTCGCGCCGACCGTGCACGGCCCCGGCGACCACGGCTTCATCGCCACCCTGGTCGCGATCGCTCGGGACAAGGGCGCGTCGGGACACGTCGGCGACGGCAGCAGCCGGTGGCCCGCCGTGCACCGGCTCGACGCCGCACACCTCGTCCGTCTGGCTCTCGAGGAGGCGCCCGCCGGCACGAGCCTGCACGCGGTGGCAGAGGAGGGCGTGCCGTCCCGGGTCATCGCCGAGGCCATCGGCCGGGGACTGGACCTGCCAGTGGAATCCGTCCCGGCCGACCAGGCCATCGAGCACTTCGGCTGGATCGGCCGCTTCTTCGCCGTCGACTGCACAGCGTCCAGCACCCCGACCCAGGAACGGTTCGGGTGGAAGCCCGAGCAGCCCGGCCTGATCGCCGACCTCGACGCCGGCTACTACTTCCATCACTGACCGACCTCAGACGCCATGACCGTCGCCCGCGCATCGCGCGTTGTGGGCGGCTGCGCTGGCCCGCTCGTAGCCGCGGACCGGTCTCGGTGGAGCTGCTGGGCCCGGCAGGCGGACGCTCCGTCATGACACCCACCCCGGAGCTCATTGTTCAGGTGCCTGAGGCCATGTAGGCGGCGAGGATGTCGTTGGGGTGTCGGTCCAGGGTGGTGCGGGCGCGGTCGTGGCGCATGGTGGTGCACGGGTCGGCGTGGCGGGCGGCGATGTGGACGTCGCGCATGTCGACGCCTGCGTCGAGCAGCGGCGCGTGGCAGCACTCATCGACGCCGACGACCTTGACCGCCTGATCGTGGCCGCCGAGGACCTGGCCGACATCGAAGCCGCCAAGGCCGCCCTGCAGGAGTTGGCCGACGGCGACCCAGCGGTCCCGTGGGAGCAGGTCAAGGCCGACCTTGGGCTGGCATGACGTATCAGGTCCAGGTCGCCCCCGCCGCGCTGCGCCAGCTACGCAAGCTGGACCCTGCCGCAAGGCGCCGGGTGCAGGCAGCAATCGAACTGCTGACCGAAGAACCCCGACCCAGCGGTGCGAAGAGACTCGTCGGCGGTGACGGTGAGTGGCGGGTCCGCACCGGCGACCTCAGGATCGTCTACGAGATCCACGACGCGGTGTTCGTCGCCGTCGCCGTCGCCGTCGGCCGCCGGCCGCCGCGACATCTACCAACGCGGCTGACGGCCGCCCGTGAACGTCTGTATGAGGAGGAAGTGTGAGGGATCGCCACCCGAGCGAGGAATGAGTCGGAAGCGCTGGCGCGCCGGTCGTAGCCTCGTCATGTGTTCAGCCCCGCGAGCAGCGCGTTCGAGGCCACAGCCCTCGCGGCAGGCATCCTCTCCATCGTCGCCGCTCTCGCACTCTGGGACCGGGTCCGCGGACGTGAGTGGCTCAAGGTCGTCCAGCGGGTGGGCCTGGTCGCGCTCTGCCAGCTGCTGGCAGTCGCCGGCGCGTTCGCCGTCGTCAATCAGCAGAACTCCTTCTACCTGACCTGGAGCGAGCTGGCCGGCACCGCTGACCTGGGTGCCGTGACGATCCAGGACGCCCCACCGGCATCGCCGGGGGGCGCGACCACTGTCAAGAGCGCACCGTCAGCGAACACGGGCGCCGCCGGCGTTCCTCTGGACGCCAGCCCGTTCGCTCCTGCCGCCGGCGGCATGCTCCAGGCGACCGTCACCGGGCCGCGATCGGGAGTGACGGGCCAGGTCCTCGTCTGGACGCCGCCGGGGTACTCCCCCTCGGGCCCGCCGTTGCCCGTCCTGCTGTCGCTCAACGGCTACCCCGGCAACCCGATCGACGCGATCAACGGCCTCGGGTTGCCCACGGCGATACCCCAGCTCATCGCATCAGGTGCTCTCCCGTCGATGATCGTCGTCGCGGCCTCCACGAACATCGGCGGCAAGGACTGGGGCTGCGCAGACGCACCAGGCGGCCCCCGTGTCGACACCTGGCTCACCCGGGACGTACGCGAGCTCGTCCAGGCGAACTTCCGGGTGCTCGAGCACAGTCGCTGGAGCGTGCTGGGGCTGTCGGCGGGGGGGACGTGCGCCGTGCGGCTCACGCTCCTCCACTCGGACGCCTTCGGAGCCGCCGTGGGCATCGCGGGGTCCAACGCGCCCGACGCTCCTGCACTCACCGTCGACCGAGCGACCGCGCGAGCCAACAACCTGCTCACACTGGTTGCGGCGGGCACGCCCCGCGACGTGTCCCTCCTCCTGGCTGTCAGTCGAACGGACCCAGGCACCCTCCGGGAAGCCCAAGCGCTGCAGAAGGCCGTTGGTCCGCATGTCACGGCCGACATCGAGGCGATCGCAAGCGGCGGGCACAACTGGGCCGTCTGGGCCGCGATGACGCCACCGGCGCTCACCTGGCTCGGTCACCACCTCGACCACTGACGTCGACCATTCACCGCAGCACCGCCGCTCGGTCAAGCATCTCCATGAGGAGATCTGCGAGTGGCCAGCGCCGCCATGGTGAGCTTCAGCTCGGCGCCGCGTGGGTCGAGGCTGACAAGGCCGATCTCGTGGAGAAGGGTGAGTCGGGGGACGATCAATACGTGGCGTCGTCGGACGTGGCGACCTCGGGCTCGGCGTCGTCGAGGTTCGCATCGTTGGATTCGTCCTCATCCGACTCGTCCTCGTCGGACTCGTTCATCGCGGCCAGCGCAGGCACCAGCTCATGCCGGTGTCCGTAGGTGTCCAGCACAGCGACGATGGCGGCCGCGATCGGGATCCCGATCAATGCGCCGACGGCCCCCCACAGGGCCGCGCCGATGAAGACCGCGGCCAGGGCGATGCCGGCGTTGACGTCCATCGTCCGATTGCTGATCCGCGGGGTGAACACGTATGTCTCGATCTGCTGGTAGATCGTGGCGAACACGACGATCCACACCGCGGTGATCGGCGATGAGAACACGACGAAGAGGATCGGGATGAAGATCCCGACGTAGGTGCCGACCACCGGCACGAACTGCGCCATCAAGCCCACCAGGAGGGCGAGCGGCAGCCAGGAGGGCACGCCCACCAGGTAGAAGAACGCCGAGTAGAACACGGACGACAGCCCCGCGAGCACGACCTTGGAGACCACGTAGCCGCCGGTCTTGGCCTGGGCGATGTCCCAGACCTTGACGAAGACGTCCTGGCGGGCCGGCGGAAGCCAGGAACCGATCGTCGTGCGCACGCGCGGTCCGCCAGCGGCCAGGTAGAGCGCGAAGACGAGGAAGGTGACCGCGTTGAGCACGGCTGTCAGGAGGGACGTGACCACGCCGAGGACGCCGCCAGCCAAGTTGGAGGCCACCGACCCGACCTGGGACGGAGTCACGTTGAGGTTGCTGGTCACGGTCGTGGGATCCAGCGTCAGCTTGAACGCGTGGTTGGCCCACGAGATGACGTTGGTGACCACGTCCGGCAGCGACTGGACGAGCGAGGCGAGCTGGTTGAAGAACAGGTTGCCGAACATCGCGCTGAGCCCGACGACGGCGAGAACAACCAGGCCGCCGACGAGCGCGGTCGCCAGGCCGCGCTTCCATCCCCGCTCGGTCAGCCAGTTGATGGCCGGCTCCATGGCCATCGCGAACAGCCACGAGAGCAGGAGGAGGAACAGGAAGTGGCTGATCGACTGGAAGACCCACAGCGCGATCATCCACAGCGTGACGATCAGCAGAACCGTCAGCACCGCCCGGCGCAGCGCCCGCTGCTCGAAAACGATCAGTCGAACCGGCGCAGCCGGAGACGGCAATGACTTGACCAGGCGCGGCTCATCAGCCTTCATCGGGACCTTCACGGCACGAAGATAGCGTGCCGTCAGGCAAGGTGGGACGGCCGCGCGGCCGAGCGCCGCTGTCTGGTCTCCGCGGGGGTCGGGGCACGGTGTCCTCGAAGTCAGGCGTGATCCCGCGCTCCTCGACTGCCATGACGCAGCCTTGACCCGCTTGCCGCCAGGCGCCTTCACATCGAGCTGTACGTGCGTCGGATGCAGGGTCGCCGCGACAACGCGGCCTCGACGGTCTCGCGGCGGATGCCGGTCGTCGGGGCCTCACTGGCCTCGGGGACCTGATCGCAGCGACGCTCGTAGCCGATGACAACATCGCCTTGCGACCCCGTGCCGATGCGACGATCATGCAGTTCTCCCTACCGCGAGGTGACTCGTGCACAAATCCGGTCGCGCAAGCTGGCAGATCCACATTGATCAGCCGCGGCCCCTTGCGATCGGCCTCTTCATCCGCGACGTTGCGGGGGTTCCCTCCCGGCATAGCTGGTTGCCGCTGGCATCGCCGGCTGTTGCGCGCGCTGGCGACCGTGCCCCGGAAGCGGCGGGGCTGCAATGGGACGCCTGGTGGGACCAGGCTGTGCGGGAGGAGCGCAAGGCGGACGATGCGGCGTGGCCTCCCGACCTCTTCTCCTGGTGGACCCCACCGGCCTTCGAGGCCCTTGGGTCGGCGCCTGAGCTCAAGGAGATCGTCGCCGCGCACTTCTTCGACGCCGTCCGCTGGAGTCACGAACGCGACCAGGAGCATGGTGCGACCATGGTCAGCAGCGTTGGCGCCCTGTTCGAGACGAATCTTGTCAGGGACATGGAACGCGCCCAGGGGCGGCCAGCTCAACCGTTCAGCCTCTGGATCACCGAGATCCCGGTCGCGGGACAGCAGTTCTGGCAGCTGCGACCCGACCATCTTCTGGTCACCGCCGATCTGCTGCGGGACACCGCCCGATACCGCCAACGCCTCGCGATAGTCGTCAAGGCGTTGTTCTAGCCGGAGCGGGAACCTCCACACCCCGTTCGACTTCGACAACCCGTCCGGGGTGCGCGCCGATCGACCGCAGGTGTGCACCCAAGTCGGGATCGACAACGTCACCCAGTAGCTCTCCGGTCCCTTCCGGGAACTGCCCTGAAACCGAGCCACGCTCGCCCTGGGGGCAGTCGCCTTCGACGACGCGACGGTGACGACCGGGTAGTCCGGGCGCGGGCCGTCGTGATGGGCTTGTCGGCCCTGACGCGGGTGCGACTTGTTGGACCCGCAGGGGCGGTAGTCGCTGAGCTTCTTCGTCCGGGGGTCGATGTCCGGCCGGTCACGGTTCGCGCGCTGCGGAGCGGGTGCGTCGCCGCGCACAGGTGCGAACGCCAGGCGACGACGGCGGAAAACGACGGTGGTGCGTCCATTCGGGTGATGCCCACCGAAAGCGCTCACCTGGGGCACAGGAGACCCATAGGGTCCCCAGCACGCGACGACGACCGGCGGTGGGGGCAGCGTCGGCGGGACTGGTCCTGGTGGCCGCGGCCCTGGGCCTGGGGGGTGTTCTCGTCCGGACCCGCACGTGTGCGACAAGGTGAACGCGGTCGCCGACAGTCTCCGGCTGGGTTCGATCGGCACCACGGTCGACAAGGGTCGGTTCGGGACGGGCCAGTTCTCCGACGCTCGCCCCGCGCTCATCTGGGTGGTCTCGGGTGCCGGCGTGAAGGCGACGGTCGAGCAGGCGCTGGCGAGCGCGGGCTACACCGCGCAGATCACCCACCAACCCGTCGGCAAGCCCGAGGCGTGGGCGCGCATCGGCCAGACAAGGTCGCCAAGCGTCAGCTTGATCGTCGTGCCGGCCGGCGCCACCTTCCAGGACGCCGAACAGGAGGACTGGACCGTGGTGGACGACTCGGTCGGAGTCTTCATCTCCAGCTGATACCCGCCCGAGCCGTTCTCCAACCGACCTGTCCTGTCGGCGCTGCCGAACCACCTTGAAGTCAACGTCATTGGGGGTACGTGTGACCCGGCGAGCTCGCCCGGACCTGCCGCGCAGCGCGTCAGCCGTAGTGGTAACGACATGCTGCGATGCGGATCTCGTCGCCGGCGATCTTGTAGACGAGGCGGTTTTCGTCTGTGATGCGCCGTGACCAGAAGCCGGCGAAGTCGTGCTTGAGCGCTTCGGGCTTTCCGATGCCCTCGTTGTTGTTGCGCTGAATGGCGACCAGCAGCGCGTTGATCCTCTTCAGGACCTTGCGGTCCTGAGCCTGCCACCACAGGTAGTCGTCCCAGGCGTTCTGGTCCCAGACGAAGAGCACGTCACTCGGTCTCGATCAGGTCGTGGGTCTGCCCGTGGCCGGCTTCGAGCCGCTCCATCGCGTCGAGCAGGCGCCGGGCGTTGGACGGCGACCGCATCAGGTAGGCGGTCTCGCGAAGCGACTCGTAGTCCTCCAGGGACACGATGACCACCGGATCGTGACCCGCGCGGGTGATCACGACTTCTTCCCGGTCATTGGTGACGCCGTCAAGCACCTCGGCATAGCGGGCGCGCGACTCGGTGTAGCTCATCGTCTTCATGACTGCCTCCTGTACGGAAAAGCGTACGTTTGGTGGCGTCCTGGCACAAGTGGCGCACCCCCCTCGATGTTCGCGGCGGCACCGGACACGTGCCAACTTCGTCGCTGGCTGCACTCGGCTCCGAATCTTCGTCGTGAACCAGGTCAGAGGAAGAACCGGCGTGGAGCCAGTGCTGGGGGCGCCGACCCTGGGCGAAGGGCAGCTGATCCGGTCGATGTGCCTATCGGGGAACGGCGTCGGATCGGGCCCGTCCTGCGACCGGCTCGTAGACGCACGCCGGGTCCTCGCCGAGCGGGTTGCCGTCGACGGCGAAGGCCCGCGCCCGGGACCCGCCGCACAGGTCGGCGTACTCGCACCGCCCGCACCGTCCCTCGAACGCGGTCCCGCGGATCTCGCGCAGCACCTCGTTGTCGCGGTAGATCTCGCTCAGCGGACGCTCGCGCAGGTTCCCGAGCCCGAGCGGCAGGAACCCGGCCGGGTAGACCTCGCCGTCGTACGCGACGAAGAGGATGCCCTTGCCGTCCCGCGTCGCGGCCGTGTGCGCGCTCGGCGCGCGGGTCGGCGCGCCGAGCTGGTCGCTCAGGCGAGCGGTGAGCGCCCGGTAGGTGGCGGACGCGGGAGCGTCGCCGCCCGCGCGCCGTGCCGCCACCACTCGGCGGAAGAACGGCGCCTCGACGGTGCGGACGATGAACTCGTAGGCGGACGCGTCGAAGAGGAAGTGGCACACGTCCTCGTGCTCGGCGGGGGTGATCGCGTTCGTCGCAACCCCGCGGCCGACGTGGACGAGGAAGAAGACCTCCCAGACGTGCGCGCCGGTGGACTGCACGAGCGCGGCGATGTCGGCGAGCTCGTCGAGGTTCTCGCGCATGACTGTCGTGTTGATCTGGACGTC
>JAYTSH010000237.1:0-3603 GCA_043745755.1 Cellulomonas sp.
ACGACCATCGCTGCTGTGATGAGCAGGAGCGCATGGCGGATCCCGATCGACTCAGCGACGAGACCGAGCAGCGGGGGCGCCGCCAGCGAGGCCAGGGACCAGAACGCGGAGATCACCGAGACGCGGGCCGCGGCGCGCATCGGGTCGTCCGACGCGGCGGCGATGCCGATCGGGAAGGCCAACGCGGCTCCGAAGCCCCACGCCATCACCCCGACACCGGCGACCGGCAGGTTCGGCGCCAGGCCGAACAGCAGCAGGCCCGCCAGGGCGACGAGGCCCGAGACCCGGAGGACTGCCACCCGGCCGCAGCGGTCGATGAGCCGCGTGCCGAGCAGCCGCACGAGCGTCATCGATCCGATGAAGACCGCCAGCACGACGGCGCCGACCGCCTCCGCGCGCCCGAAACCGTCCACCACCGCGAGCGAGAGCCAGTTGTTGGCGGACCCCTCCGAGAGCGCGGCGGCCATGATGACGGTGCCGATCAGGAGGGTCCGAGGCTCACGCCACGCGTCGAGCGCCGAGCGCCGAGGCGAGTCGCCGACGGCGCACGGCGGTGCCCGGCACGCCGAGGACCGACGCGGCCAAGGTCGACGCCGCGCCGGCGGCGCGGCGCGGCGCGGCGACCGTGTCGAGGATGACGTGGGAGATGGAACCGAGGCGCCAGGCGAGTGCGACGACCGCCGTGACACCGAACTGGACCGTCAGGGGCACGCCCGCGTGCGATGCGAGCCCGCCGAGCCCCGAGCCGACGACCGCGCCGACCGAGAACGCCGCATGAAAGTGCGGCAGCATCGTGCGGCCCATGCGACGCTCGACCGCCGCCGTCTCGACGTTGAGCGGCACGTTGCACAGCGCGAACGACATGCCGTTGAGCATCACGCCGACGACGAGCATCGCGACCGAGCCGACCGTCGGCCCGATCCCCATGAACACGTACGCGAGCGTGAAGCCGACGGTCGAGACCAGCAGGACGCGTCGTCCCCCGAACCGCGTCACCAGCGCTCCCGCGATCACCACCATGGCCAACGACCCGGCCGAGCTCGCGAGCAGCACGGTCCCCAGCTGCCCGGTCGACAGTCCGAGCTCGTCGCGCACCGTCGGGAGGCGCGCGAGCCAGCTCGAGAACGTCAGCCCGTTGAGGGCGAACAGACCCAGGAGCAGCACACGGGCGCGAGCGACGAGAGGATCGGGGACTGAGGGGGCGATGCCGGGGACGAGAAGAGACGCGCTCGCGGCGCGCGCCGTACTGCCGTGACTCACGAGACAACTCACGATCTGCTGAGGACGGGCGTCAGTGCACCCACGAAGTGACATGTCGAATCGATTCGATACCGACATGATTGTGCGCGTACGCTGACCGCTGCGTCAACCGGCATCGCCGTCAGCTCCCATCGCCGTCGTCCCGGTGCCCCTTTTCTGAGGTGCTTGGACAGACGGCCCGAGACCACCGGAGGCGTTGGGTCCCGTGTCGAACCCCCGCCCGACCCTGGCCGACGTCGCGTCGAGCGCTCGCGTGTCCGTCTCGACGGCCTCGCTCGCGTTCTCGGGCGCGGGGCCGATCGCCGCTGAGACGCGCCGCCGTGTGCTCGCCGCCGCCGACGAGCTCGGCTACAGCGGGCCCAACCCGCTCGGGCGCCAGCTGCGCAGCGGCCGGTCCGGCATCGTCGGCGTCATCATCGGCGACGCCCTGCGGCGGTCGTTCCGCGACCCCGTCTCGGTCCAGACGCTCGACGGCCTCGTGAGCACCCTCGGTCCCCTCGGGCTCGGGGTGCTGCTCGTGCCCGGCTCGACCGCGCCCGGCGCGCCGGCCGTCGACCCGCTCGTCGAGTCCGCCGCGATGGATGTCGCGGTGATCATGTGGGGCGGCACGGCCGGCGACCCCGTCCTCGCCGCGCTCCGGCGCCGAGGCACCCCCACGGTCCTCGTCGAGGGCGCGCCGGTCGAGGGCGTCGCGGCGATCGGCATCGACGACCGCGCGGGGATCGCGCGGCTCGGTGCGTACCTGCTCGAGCTGGGGCACGAGCGCATCGCGACAGTGACGCTCGCGTTCAGTCACGATCGCCGCGAGGGGCTGGCCGACGCCGACCGGGTGGCCAGCATCGCCTGGGAGATCACCCGCCGCAGGCTCGAAGGACTCGGTGACGCCGGAATCAGCCCCGTCGCGATCTGGGAGACACCCGCCTCGCTCGTCGAGCACGGCACCGCGGCGGGGCGAGCGCTGCTGACGTCGCCCGAGCCGCCGACCGCGATCATCGCGCAGTCGGACCTGCTCGCAGCGGGCGTGGTGCTCGCGGCCCGCGAGCTGGGACTCCGCGTCCCGCAGGACGTGTCCGTCGCCGGGTTCGACGGCCTCGACCTGCCTTGGCTCGCCCCCGACGTCCTCACCAGCGTCGCGCAGCCGCTCGCCGAGAAGGGTGCCGCGATCGGGCACGCCGTCGAAGCGCTCCTCGCAGGGAGCACGCCGCCGCCCCAGCTCCTGCCGGTGACCCTGCGCCCCGGCACGACGACCGGGCCGCCGCCGCACAAGCGCTCCTGACGCCCGGCGGGGCGGACCCTGACCGAGGCAGGCGCGGCCGACGCCTACAGCCGGACGACCGCCTGCGCCTTGCCGAGCACCCGGACTCCGTCGCACGTCGCCGTCAGGTCGAGGCGGACAGTGCCCGCGGCGACGTCGACCACCCCGACGTTCGCGACGACCTCGATGGTCGCGGAGCCCGGGTCGGGGACCGGGACGGGGCGCGTGAACCGCACCTGGTAGTCGACGACCGCACCCGGGTCGCCCGCCCATTCCGCGACGACCGACGAGACGGCACCCATGGTCCACATGCCGTGCGCGATGACCCCCGGTAGGCCGACCTCGCGGGCAGCTCGCTCGTTCCAGTGGATCGGGTTGAAGTCACCGCTCGCACCGGCGTACCGCACGAGCCGCGCGCGGTCGACGGTGATCTCGCGGCGGACGACCTCGTCGCCGACGGACAGCCCCGCGAGCGTGGGACGGTCGGACGTCATGAGACGTCCCCGCGCACCGCAAGGGTCGAGACGACGGTCGCGACCGGGGCGCCGTCGTCCGCTGCGATCTCGGCGCGGGTGGTGACCATGGCGAGGCCGGCCCGCTCCATGATCGAGTCGACGTGCAGGACCGTCACGAGACGGTCACCCGCGTGGATCGGGCGGTGGTACGTGAACCGCTCATCGGCGTGCACGACGCGGCTGAAGTCGATCCCCGCACCGGGGTCCTCGAGCAGCTGCGCCTCGGCGCGCTGGGCGACGACGACCGCGAACGTCGGGGGCGCGATGACGTCGGGATAGCCGAGCGCGCGCGCCACCTCCGGATCGGTGTGCGCCCGATGCGCGGCACCGACAGCCTGGGCGAACTCGCGGATCTTCTCGCGACCTACCTCGTAGGCGGCGTTCGGCGGGTACTCGCGCCCCGCGTACTCAGCATTGACCCGCACGTCGAGGTGGGCGAGCTCAGGTCAGCGGGTCTCGCGGTGCAGCGTGTGCCGCTTGTCGCGCGGGCAGAACTTCGACAGCTCGAGGCGGTCGGGGTCGTTCCGGCGGTTCTTCTTCGTGATGTAGTTCCGCTCCTTGCACTCCGTGCAG
>JAYTSH010000238.1:0-2059 GCA_043745755.1 Cellulomonas sp.
GCCGCCGCCTTCCGCATCTCGACCCAGCTGGTCGACGAGCAGCTCATCACGATGGACGAGGCGCTGCAGCGGGTCACCGGCGCGCAGCTCGCCCAGCTGATGTTCCCGCAGTTCGACGCCCGCGCCGAGCGGGTGCTGCTCACTCGCGGCATGGCGGCCTCGCCCGGCGCCGCCGTCGGTCGGGTGGTCTTCGACTCGGCGACGGCCGTGGCCTGGGCGGCGCGCGGTGAGCGGGTGCTCCTGGTGCGCCGCGAGACCAACCCCGAGGACCTCGAGGGCATGATCGCCGCCGGGGGCATCCTCACCAGCCGCGGCGGGAAGACCTCGCACGCCGCCGTCGTCGCGCGCGGGATGGGCAAGACCGCGGTGTGCGGTGCGGACGGGCTGGACGTCGACGTCACCGCCAAGGTCGCCACCGCGGACGGTGTCGCGATCAACGAGGGCGACCTCATCTCGATCGACGGCTCGACCGGTGAGGTCTTCGTCGGTGAGATACCGGTCGTGCCCTCACCGGTGGTGCTCTACCTCGAGCAGGGACTCGACACGGCCCTCGAGGGAGTCGACGAGGACGCCGCCGACGTCGTGCGCGCCGTCCACCGGGTGCTCGAGCACGCCGACTCGGTGCGCCGGATGAGGGTGCGCGCCAACGCCGACAACGCCGAGGACGCCGACCGCGCGCGCCGGATGGGCGCCGAGGGCATCGGCCTGTGTCGCACCGAGCACATGTTCCTCGGCGACCGGCGGGTGCTGATCGAGCGGGTCATCCTCGCCGACACCGCCGCCGAGCGCACCGCCGCGCTGGAGGCGCTGCTGCCGCACCAGCGGGCGGATTTCGAAGAGCTGCTCACCGCGATGGACGGGCTCCCCACCACCATCCGGCTGCTCGACCCGCCCCTGCACGAGTTCCTGCCCGACCGAGCCGACCTGATGGTCGAGGTCGCGCTCGCCGAGGCGGACGGCGGTGCCCCGCCCGAGCGCGTGCGGCTGCTCGCCGCCGTCGACCGGTTGCACGAGTCGAACCCGATGCTCGGCCTTCGCGGGGTGCGCCTCGGGCTGACCGTCGTCGGTCTGTTCGCGCTGCAGGTGCGGGCCATCGCCGAGGCCACCGCGGCGCTGAAGGCCGCGGGCCGCAACCCGTTGCCCGAGATCATGGTCCCGCTCGTGGGGTCGGTGATGGAGCTGCACCTGATCCGCGACGAGACCGACGCGATCCTCGCCGAGGTGCGAGAGAGCACCGGTGTCGACCTGAACATCCCGGTCGGCACCATGATCGAGCTGCCCAGGGCGGCGCTGACGGCCTTCCGGATCGCCGAGGTCGCCCAGTTCTTCTCGTTCGGCACCAACGACCTCACGCAGACCACGTGGGGCTTCTCGCGTGACGACGTCGAGGCCGCGTTCTTCGCGGCCTACCTCGAGAAGGGCGTCTTCACCGTCTCGCCGTTCGAGAGCCTCGACATCGACGGCGTGGGCCGACTGGTGGACATCGCGAGCCGCGAGGGTCGCGGAGCGCGCCCCGACCTCAAGCTCGGGATCTGCGGCGAGCACGGCGGCGACCCTGAGTCGATCCACTTCTTCGAACGCACCGGCTTGGACTACGTGTCGTGCTCGCCGTTCCGGGTGCCGATCGCGCGGCTGGAGGCCGGACGGGCCGTCACCGGCGCGCGCGAGGACGACCGATCGGACGACGACGAGATCAAGCGCGGGTAGTCAACCGGCGCGCAGGGCCTCTGCGAGCTCAACCAGTGAGCCGACCTCGAGGTCGGGCGCCGTGAACGTCGATGGGTACGGCGCTCCTGCGCGGTTCACCCACGCCGACCGCAGCCCGGCGCGGTGGGCGCCGTCGACGTCCCACGGGTGCACCGCCACGAGCATCATCGCCGCGGTCTCGACGCCGCAACGCTCGGCGGCCCAGCGGTAGGAGCCCGCGGCCGGCTTCCACACACCCGCGTCCTCGACGCTGAGCGTCGCCTCGAACGCGTCGGCCAGACCGGCGCGCGCGAGGAGCCCCTGCGCGACGCTGGCCGCGCCGTTGCTGAGGGTCACGATGCGGTGCCCGTCG
>JAYTSH010000239.1:0-8869 GCA_043745755.1 Cellulomonas sp.
CGGCACGCTGCACAAGGCGTACGAGAACGACGGCGTGCGCTTCCCGTCGGACCCGCTGGGCGCGATCGAGGGTCAGCCGGTGTGCAAGAACTGGACGGCACGCGTCGTGTTTGCGATCCCTGACCGGTTCAGCCCGTACTACCAGTACACCGACACCCCGACGGGCACGTTCTGGTGCACGTCGCGCGTGCAGGGCTCCTCCGAGGGCGACTTCTCGGTGTCCGTGGGCGTGCCGTTCCAGCACGTGCGTTGGTTCCGGGGTCGCGAGACGACCGAGCGCGCTGCCTCCACATGCCCCGACCCGACGTGCTGCCGCCAGGCGCCGACGGAGCTGTCCGCCCGGTGGGCCGACCGGGCCTGGCCGAGCGCCCGACCGCACGCGAGCACCCTGGCGGCCCTGCCGACCGGGGCCTTCCCGGGCGTGGACACGACCGAGGTGTACGAGTTCCTGGATCGGCACGCGCCGCAGGGCTGACCGGCGGCGGGCGACGGCCGAAGGTCCCAGTTAGACAAGTGCCACGCCGTGAATACTGCCGATATGGCCGCGTGCGGATGCGGCCCCACCACTGACCCCCACCGCTGCCCTGGAGGACCTCATGCCCGCCGAGAACGTCGAGATCGAGACCCGCGCCACGCCGCCGACGGACGCCGCCGACGGGCATGTGTGCGGCTGCCAGCACGACGAGGGCGAGGTCGTGCTCGATGTACGGACGATCCCGCACGCCGTCCGCCACGCCGCGGTCCGCGGAGCGTTCGGCGCCATCCCGGTCGGCGGCACCATGGTCCTGGTCGCCCCGCACCGCCCGATCCCGCTGCTTGCGGAGCTCACCTCCGACGCGAACGGTGCGCTGACCGTCGAGTTCATCGTGGAGCAGCCGGGCGAGTGCCACGTGCGTCTGACGCGGACCGCGGGCGCCGTCTGACGGTCCCGGATCCCGCCGGGCGCGACCGACTGCCAGCACGGCGGCTCGGCGCGGGCCACAACGCGACCGTGAGCGAGCCCACTGAGACCCTGTACCTGCGCGGCCGCGTCGTGACCCCGACGGCGGTCCTCGACGACGGCGTCGTCGTCGTCGACGGCGCCCTGATCGCGTGGGTCGGGCCCGCTGCCGACGCCGGCGCCGCGGGCTTCCCGGACTCGACCACGCCCGACGAGGCGCGGGTGGCGATCCGCGAGCACCTCGCCCATGGCACGACCACCCTCGTCGCGTCGCTCGTCACCGCCGCACCCGACACGCTCCGCCAGCGCGTGGGTGTCCTGGCTGAGCTCGCGGACGCGGGCGAGCTGGCGGGCATCCACCTCGAGGGCCCGTTCCTGTCGACCGTGCGGTGCGGCGCCCAGGACCCCCGCCTCATCCAGGCACCGGACGCCGGCCTGGTGCGCGAGCTCGCGGCGGCGGCCCACGGACACCTCGTGACGATGACTGTCGCGCCCGAGCTGGCCGGCGTCGCCGGCGACGACGGTGTCAGCGCCGCGCTGATCTCGGCCGGTGCGCTCCCGAGCTTCGGTCACACCGACGCGTCCTGGGAGCAGACGGTGGCCGCGGTCGCCGACGCGCGCGCCCGCCTCGCGTCGACCCCGGGGCGCCGCTCAGCCCGCCCCACCGTCACGCACCTGTTCAACGGCATGCGCCCGCTGGCGCACCGGAACCCGGGTCCGATCCCGGAGCTGCTCGCGGGCGCCGCGCGCGGCGACGTCGTCGTCGAGCTCATCGCCGACGGCACGCACGTCGATCCAGGGCTCGTGCGGAGCGTCTTCGAGCTCGTGGGCGCCGACAGCATCGCACTCGTGACGGACGCGATGGCCGCCACCGGCATGCCGGACGGCGTCTACCGGCTCGGGTCGCAGGACGTCACGGTCTCGGACGGCGTGGCCCGGCTCACGCACGGCGGCGCGATCGCGGGCGGCACGGCCCACCTGCTCGACGTGGTGCGGTCCACGGTCCGCGCCGGGGTGCCGCTGGTGGACGCCGTGCGAGCTGCCGCGACGACGCCGGCGACGGTGCTGGGGGACCCGCGGGTCGGTGCCCTCGAGGCTGCTCGACGCGCGGATGTGCTCGTGACGGACGACGACCTGCGGGTCGTCCAGGTCTGGCGCGCCGGGGTCGTCGTCGCACCCTGAGGTCGCGCGGGTAGACCGGGCCCCTCGCCCTTCAAAGGATCGTGAACAGGCGCGCGCCGCGGCGCCTGCGACGGCGCCCGTCAGCTCGTCGGTGTCGGCGAGCCCGTCGGGGTCGGGCTGCCGGCCGCGGCGGCCCAGTCGTCGCCGGCCAACCGCTCCATCTGCAGGACCGCCCACGGGCTCACGGGCACGTCGCCCGCGGCGATGAGGGCCCGGAGCTCCGCGGGCGTCACCCACCGGTGGTCGGCGACCTCGGACGGGTCGGGCGTCACGGTCACGCCGGCCGGGACGCGCGCGAGGAACACCGGGCAGATCTCGTTCTCGACGATGCCGTTGTCCATGACCGCGCGGTAGCGGAAGTCCGGCAGCAGCGGGGTGATCTCGACCTCGCCGCGGATGCCGAGCTCGTCCCCCAGCCGCCGCAGCACCGCGCCGACGAGGTCCTCGCCGGGCCCGGGGTGCCCGCAGCACGCGTTCGTCCAGACGCCCGGCCAGGTGCGCTTGGCCGGGGCGCGCTGCGTGAGGAGCACGCGGCCGTCGCTGCCCACGACGTAGCAGGAGAACGCGAGGTGCAGCGGGGTGTCGGTGGTGTGCACCTCGGCCTTGAGCGCGGTGCCGATGACCGTGCCCGACTCGTCGAGAAGCACCACGTGCTCGTGGTCCGGCTCGACCGACCCGACGTGCCTGCCTGCCATCGTTCCCCTGCCGTCGCGGTGACCTCACCCCCGATGAGGCAACGATCCTAACCAGAGCCGACGTCGGACAGCCTGCTGCAGGGAGACGAGCACCTGCACGAGCCGGATCTTCTCGATGGTCCCGAGTGCGAACAGCGCGGCGTACCGGGTCTTCCGTAGGCTGACGGGATGCGCGCGCGAAGGGTCGTCGTCGGGGTCGTGGTCCTCGGCGTCCTCGCGGTCGGCGTGGTCGTGGCGGACCGCGCGGCGGCGTCGGTGGCAGAGCAACGGGTCCGCAGTGAGATCGAGTCGCGGATGCACGTCACCGGGACACCACAGGTTGACGTCGGCGGGTTCCCGTTCCTGACGCAGCTGGTCGCCCGTTCGATCGACCGCACGACGGTCCACGCAGACGCCGTCACGTTCGCCGGCGTCGAGGTGACCCATGTCGACCTCGACCTGCACGGGGTCTCGGTCGCCACCCCCGCCGTCGCTGACCGGATCGTCGTCACCGGCACGCTCTCGCCGGCCACGCTCACACGGCTCGCCGCGGGCAGCTCGGGTCTCGCGGTCGAGCTCAGGGTCGACGGCGGCACACTGACCGCGTCGACGACTGTCCTCGGGGTCCCGCTCGTCGCTCTGCTCGCACCGCGCGTCGAGTCCGGGGTGATCCGCGTGGACGTGACGACGGTGCGGCTCGGCTCGCTCGACGTCGCGGTCGACACGCTCCCAGGTGCGCTCGCTGACGGTCTGCGCGGGCTGCAGATCCCGGTCGGCGGACTGCCCGACGGCGTCCAGCTCACGGCGGTCGCGGTCGTGCCGGGCGGCGCGCGCATCACCGCGGCGGGTAGCCACGTGTCGCTGAACGACCTGCGTTGACCCGCCCGGCCCGCGGATCTGGTTGGCTTCGCCCCGGAGGTGATCCGTGGACCTGATCACGCAGATCTGGGAGCGCGCGACGACGACGCAGGAACCGCCGTCGGGCGAGGTCGTGCTGCTCACGGCCGGGGTGGCGCTCGTGTGCCTCATCGTGCCGACGCTCTGGCACCTGACCCGCCACGTCCTGACCATCGTCCACGAGAGCGCGCACGCGACGGTCGCGGTCCTGACCGGGCGGCGGCTCGCGGGCGTCCGGCTGCACTCCGACACGTCGGGGCTCACGCTCTCGGTCGGCAAGCCGCGTGGCGCCGGGATGATCGCCATGGCGTTCGCCGGCTACACCGGGCCGGCGGTCCTCGGGCTCGCCGCCGCGTGGGTGCTCGGGCGGGGCTATGCCGTCGGGATGCTCTGGCTGCTCGTCGTCGCCCTCGGGCTGCTGCTCGTGCAGATCCGTAACTGGTACGGGCTCTGGACCGTGCTCGTCAGCCTGGCGGCGCTCGTCGCTGTCACGTGGTGGGCCACGCCGGTGTGGCAGTCGGGGTTCGCCTACGGGCTGACCTGGTTCCTGCTGCTCGGTGCCCCGCGTGCTGTGGTCGAGCTGCAGTCTTCCCGGCACCGCTCGCGCGGCGCCCGCACGTCCGACGCCGACATCCTGGCGAGCCTGACGCACGTGCCCGGCCTGGTCTGGGTCGGGGCGTTCCTCGTCGTGACGGTGGGCGCGCTCGCCTGGGCCGCGACTCTGCTCGTGCGGTGACGCTGCACGTCAGGTAGCGCTGCTCGGGCGAGACCGGTCGTTCGAGGGTGCGGGGGCTGCGTTCGGAGTCGGCGTCTGCGGGCGTCCGATCACTCGGTCGGCAACCGAGCGGGCCACGACGCAGAGGTGTGGCTACTCGTGGATCTCGTTGGACTCCATGCGTTCCGCGAGCGTCTCGTCGCGCTCGGCGGCTTCCAGCACGTGGCGACCGGGCCCGGGCTGGACGACCCCGTCGGCCGGCTCGTCGAGCTCGTCCGCCTCGAGGCGCTCAGCGAGGGTCTCGTCCGGGGCGAGCGGGTGGACATGCTCGGGATCCCGCTCGTGGAGCTCGTCAGACTCGATCAGGTCCGCCGTCGTCTCGCCCGCGGGGGGCACCGGGTGGACACGGTCGGGCTGCGGCTCGTGGAGCTCGTCCGCCTGCATCCGCTCGGACATCGTCTGGTCGTCGGGTTCCATGACGTACCTCGTCTCGGTGGGTTCTCGTCGACTCATAGAAACCCCCC
The DNA here is from genome assembly GCA_043745755.1 of Cellulomonas sp. Lineage (GTDB taxonomy): Bacteria > Actinomycetota > Actinomycetes > Actinomycetales > Cellulomonadaceae > Cellulomonas_A. The sequence continues at coordinate 4,933 of JAYTSH010000239.1, forward strand.
GCCACCCGACCCGCAACCGGCCAGCGACGCGAGATCCTGGCCGTAGCCCGCCGGAACCGTCGCGCGCCGCACGGGCATGTCGGTAGCCTCGACGCAATGCCTCCCGAGACCAGCGTGACCGCCACGGACCTCGAGGTCGACGCTGCCCCGGTCCTGTCCTACCCGATGGCCCACAACCGGCTGGCTGTCGTCAGCCGCATCGCCGTGAGGCACCGCGGGCCCGCGGTCGCGGGTGCGAGCGTCCAGGTCGAGGTTCGCGACGTCGAGGGTCGGATCGGCACCGCGTGGGAGCGGCTCGTCGACCTCGCGCCGGACGTCGAGACGCAGCTGACCGACATCGACCTGCACCTCGACGCTGACGCGATGCTGCAGATCGAGGCACAACAGCCCGCGCAGGTCGTGGTGCGGGTACTGGGGGACGGAGTGCTGCTCGCCGAGCGCTCGCTGCCGGTCGAGCTGCTCGCGGCCCGGCAGTGGGTCGCGATGCCGTTCCTGCTCGCGACCGAGCTGCTCGCGGCGTTCGTCACGCCGAACCACCCGGCGGTCGCGGCGCTCGTGGCCGAGGCGTCGGTGCTGCTCGAGGTGCGCACCGGGAGGCCGTTGACGCCAGCGTACGACGAGGGTCCCGAGCGGGTCGACACCACGGTGCGCGCGCTGTTCGACGCGATGCAGGCCCGTCGGATCCGCGCCATCGAGGCGCCCGCGAGCTGGTCCGAGGTCGGGCAGAAGGTCCGGACGCCCGACGAGGTCCTCGACGGCGGTTCCGGCACGTGCCTCGACACGCTCGTCGTCCTCGCCGCTGCGCTCGAGCTCGCGGGCGTCCGCCCGTTGCTCTGGCTCGCCGAGGGGTACGCGTTCGGAGGCTACTGGCGTGAAGAGGCGGCGCTCGGCGCGATCGCCCAGACGGATCCGGCCGACGTCGCGGCGATCGTCAACCTGGTCGACCTCGGGCTGGTCCGGCTGGTCGATCAGACGCTGGTGACCGTGCGCGAGGAGCCCGCGACGTTCGACCAGGCTCACCCCACGGCGTACTCGCGGTGGCTGACCGGCGACCTGGACCGGATCCTTGGCGTCGTCGACGTGTGGCGGGCGCGGCGAGCCGGAGTCCTGCCGCTGCCGGCCCGGACGCTCGAGGCCGACGGGACCGTCGTGATCACGCAGTACCGCCCGCCGGAGCTGGCCAGGCTGACCGAGGAACGGTCCGCCACGTCGGCCGGCGCGCTGGGCGGCGCCGGGGCCGGGCCGGTCGTCGGAGACACGCCCCAGGCCGAGGCCGAGCCCGGGAGCCCGCCGGAGCCTGCGGCCCCACCCGTGCCCGCACGCGTCCGGCAGTGGAAGAACGCCCTGCTCGACCTGTCGCTGCGTAACCGGCTCCTCAACTTCACTCCGCGGTCGGCGGTAGCGCTCGCGGTCCCCGCGGGTCATTTGGGGGCGGTCGAGGACGCGCTGCACGCTGGGCACGCGGTGCACCTGCTGCCCGCCGACCAGCTCGACGAGGTCCAGGTCGCGCGCGGGATCCGCACCGGCCGTGACCTCCCCGACGACCAGCGCGCCGAGCTGTTCGGCCAGCGCACCGCGCTGTTCACCGACCTGCCGACCGTCGCGTATGCCAGCCGGCTGCGCAACCTCGCGTACAAGGCACGCACGGTCGTCGAGGAGACGGGCGCCAACAACCTGTACGTCGCGTTCGGTTCGCTCGTGTGGTCGCTCGACGGTCGCGAGCTGCGCTCACCGCTCGTGCTGGTCCCGGTCCGGCTCGTGACCCGGTCGCGCGAGCGGGCGTACCGGATCGAGCTCGACGAGGCCGGCGCGAGCACCCCGAACTACTGCCTGCTGGAGAAGCTGCGCCAGGTGCACGGGCTCGCCGTGCCCGGTCTCGCCGAGCCCACCGAGGACGGCGCAGGCATCGACCTGGCCGGGGCGCTGCTCGCGATGCGCACCGCGCTCGCGGCCGAGGGTCTCGGATATCGGGTCGAGGAGACCGTCGATCTCGCGGTCCTGCAGTTCGCGAAGTACCGGTTGTGGAAGGACCTCGACGAGAGCTGGGCGGTGCTGGCGACGAACTCCCTGGTCAGGCACCTGATCGAGACGCCGACGGACCCGTTCGTCGACCCGGTGGCGCCGGTGGCGCCCGACGGCGACCCGACGCGCACGGATCTCGACGAGCTCGCAGCGGCGTGCCCGGTCCCGGCCGACGCGTCGCAGCTGACGGCGGTGGCCGACGCGGTCGCGGGTCGCACGTTCGTGCTCGAGGGACCCCCGGGGACCGGCAAGTCGCAGACCATCACGAACCTGCTCACGCGTGCGGTCGCCGACGGCAGGCGGGTGCTGTTCGTCGCCGAGAAGCGTGCTGCCCTCGACGTCGTGCGCGCCCGGCTCGACGAGGTCGGCCTGGGGCCGTTCTCGCTCGACCTGCACGACAAGGGCAGCAAGCCGTCCGCGGTCCGCGCCCAGGTCCGAGCCGCGCTCGACCACACGGTCGACGTCGACGAGCAGGGCCTCGAGGTCGAGCTGGAGACGCTGCGCGCAGCGCGGAGCGCCCTGGCCCGGTACGCCGAGCGGCTGCATGCGCCGAATGGCGCGGGGCTGTCCTTCTACTCGGCGCGCACGAACCTGCTCGCACTCGGCGGCGGTGCGGTCGGCGGCGCCGTCGGCCGTGCGGCGCTCGGGCCGGTGCTCTCCGTCCCCGTCGACCTGCTCGACGCCACGGGGGCCACGCGCCTTGCGGGCATCCGGCGCGCGCTCGAGCTGCTCCCCGACACCGCCGAGCCCGCCCGGCCGCGGCCCGACCACCCGTGGGGATTCGTGGGGCTCGCCGACCCTGCGCGCATCGACCTGTCTGCCGTGGCGCGCGCCGTCGGAGCCGTCGACGCAGCGCTGCGGACTGCGACCCTGCACGTCGGGCCCGCGACCCCTGCCTTGGGCGCCGCGCGTCACCACGTCGACCTCGCGACGCTCGCGAACCTCGCCGCCGCCGACGGCGTCACGCTCGATGAGCTGGACGACACCCGAGCGCCCCGGTGGCGCGCGGCTGCCGAGGCGCTCGTCGACGAGGTGGCCTCGTTCGGGTCCACGCCGCACCCTGGGCTCGAGCTCGTGGTGCCCGACGTGCTCGGGCTGCCGCTCGGCGACCTCGCCGTCGAGGCGCACGTCGCTGCCGCGGCGAGCTGGTTCGGACGCCGTCGGCGTCTCGCCAGGATCGCCGAGCACCTGCGCCCGGGTCTGCGCCTCGGGGCGATCGTCAAACCGGCCCGCGTCGCCGAGCTCACGGCCTCGCTCGCAGCGCTGCAGGCCGCGGCCGAGAACCTGGCGTTCCGTGCCGAGCAGCTCGCCGGCATCGCACTGCCCGCCGCCTGGAACCCGATGGTGCCCGAGGCCCTTGACGAGCTCACGGCGCAGGTCGAGTGGCTGACCTGGGCGGGTGCGGCGGTCGACCCTGACGGCGACGACCCGACCGCCGACCTGTTCGTCCGGGCCCTGCGTGAGCTCATGGCCGACGGTGGCCGTGCCGCGATGGCGGCCGGCACCGTCGAGGGGCTCGACGAGCTCGCGCGGGCGGCGGCCGCGCTCATGACGACAGCCGGCTCGAAGCCCGAGCAGGTCGCGCGGTGGAGCGCGGACGTGGGCGTGGTCGGACGCTGGATCGCGACTGCAGAGGGCAGGGCGGCGCGGCCGACGGGCGACGCCGCACGGGTCCGGCGCGGCGGCGATCGCCAGGCCGAGATCGACCCTGTGCCGCTCACCCGCTGGGTCGCGTTCGTCGGCGCCCTCGAGCCGCTGCGGCACGCCGGCCTGCTGGCAGCACGCGAGGCGCTGCTCCTCGGCACCGTGGACTCGACGGCCGCGGTCAATGCGCTCGGCCGCGGCGTGGCGCTGGCGTCGGCCCGCGAGCGTCGCGCGGCCACCGGGCTCGACGGGTTCGACCCCCTGGTCCAGG
>JAYTSH010000240.1:0-4379 GCA_043745755.1 Cellulomonas sp.
GAACGACTGGCTCGCGGTCAACCAGGTCACGATCGTCCGCGGTGACTACGAGCGCCGCTTCGACGTCGTGCTCTACCTCAACGGCATGCCGGTGTGCATCGTCGAGCTGAAGAAGGCAGGCAGCGCGCGCGCCGCCGTGGGCGCCGCGCACGCGCAGCTGCAGACGTACCTGCGGGAGCTCCCGCTCGCGTTCCGGTTCGCGGTCGCGGTCCTCGCGTCTGACGGGATCAGCGCGAAGTACGGCACGCCGTTCACCCCGCTCAACCACTTCGCGCCGTGGAACGTGGACGACGACGGCGCGCTCGTCGCGCCCGAGGCCATGCAGGCCGGCGAGACGGGGCTGGACCAAGCGCTGTTCGGGTTGTTCAACCAGGAGCGGTTCTTGCAGATCCTGCGCGGGTTCGTCGCGTTCGACCAGGGGCCCGACGGGCTCGCCAAGCGGATCGCCAAGCCCCACCAGTACTTCGCGGTGACCAAGGCCGTCGGCTCGACCGTCGACGCGGTCGGCACGAACGGCAAGGCGGGCGTCGTCTGGCACACGCAGGGCTCTGGCAAGTCGATGGAGATGGAGCTCTACGCCAACCAGGTCATCCGCCACCCGCGGCTGCGCAACCCGACGATCGTCGTCGTGACCGACCGCAACGAGCTCGACGGCCAGCTCTACGAGGGCTTCCGCCAGAGCCTGCTGCTCCCCGAGCACCCGGTGCAGGTGCGCCGCCGCGCCGAGCTGCGCAGCGCGCTGACCGAGCGGCGGTCAGGTGGGATCTACTTCACGACGCTCCAGAAGTTCGGGCTCAGCAAGGCCGAGAAGGACGCCGGCGCCGATCACCCGCTGCTGTCCGACCGGTCCAACATCATCGTCATCGTCGACGAGGCGCACCGCTCGCACTACGACGACCTCGACGGCTACGCCCGCCACCTGCGCGACGCGCTGCCGCGCGCGACCCTCATCGCGTTCACCGGCACCCCGATCTCGTTCGACGACCGCAACACCCAGGCAGTGTTCGGCGACTACATCGACATCTACGACCTGACCCGCGCGGTCCAGGACGGCGCGACTGTGCCCGTCTACTTCGAGAGTCGCCTGGTCAAGGTGCAGCTGGCCGCCGGTGTCACCGAGGACACGATCGATGCGGCAGCCGACGAGGTCACCGCGGGCCTGGACGACGTCGAGCGCGCGCGCATCGAGCAGAGCGTCGCGGTCGTCAACGCCGTCTACGGGGCGCCCGAGCGGATCGCGACGCTCGCTGCGGACCTCGTCGAGCACTGGGAGGCCCGACGCGCCGAGATGATGAAGTTCCTCGGCACGCCCGAGCACCCGGACACCCCGGGCAAGGCGATGATCGTGGGCGCGACGCGGGAGATCTGCGCGCGCCTGTACACCGCGATCGTGGCGCTGCGCCCCGACTGGCACTCGGACGACCTCGCCGCCGGCCGGATCAAGGTCGTGTACTCCGGGACCCCGTCGGACGTGCCCCCGGTCGTCGACCACGTGCGCCGCGACTCGGCGAACGCCGCGATCAAGCAGCGCATGAAGGACCCCGACGACGAGCTCGAGATCGTGATCGTCAAGGACATGATGCTCACCGGCTTCGACGCCCCGCCGCTGCACACGCTCTACCTCGACCGACCCCTCAAGGGCGCACTGCTCATGCAGACCCTCGCGCGCGTCAACCGCACTTTTCGCGGCAAGCAGGACGGGCTGCTCGTCGCCTACGCCCCGCTCGCCGAGAACCTCGCCAAGGCCCTGGCCGAGTACACCGACACCGATCAGGAGAACCGGCCGATCGGCCGGACCGTCGAGGAGGCCGTGACCCTGACGCAGAAGCTGCTCGCACGACTGGGCGCGCTGCTGACCGGCCATGACTGGCGCGCACGCCTGACGGCACCAGGCCCCCGGTCGTTCCTCACCGCCGTGACGTCCACCGTGAACTACCTGCGCAGCCCGGCGACCCCGGGCAACCAGGTCGAGGACGGCGAGGAGAACCTCGCCGCGCAGTTCAGGCGCCTGTCATCGCAGCTCGCGCGCGCGTGGGCGATCTGCGGGCGCTCCGAGGGCCTCGTCCCGCTGCGCGGCGACGCCCAGTTCTACGAAGAGGTTCGCGTCTGGATGGGCAAGTTCGACGCGGAGGAGCGGCACGCCAGTGGCGAACCGGTCCCCGAGGACGTCGAACGCCTGCTCGCCCAGCTCATGGCGGGCTCGGTCGTCTCGAGCGAAGTGCTCGACATCTACGGCGCCGCGGGCATGCCGCGCCCGGCCCTGAGCGACCTGAGCCCCGAGCTCGTCGCCCGCACCCAGGCCGCAGAGAACCCCCACCTCGCGATCGAGGCGCTGCGCCAGCTCGTCATGGCGGAGACGCGCACCGTCACCCGGCACAACATCGTGCGCCAGCGCGCGTTCTCCGAACGCCTCGTCGAGATCATGGCGAAGTACACCAACCAGCAGCTCACGTCCGCGGAGGTCATCGCCGCACTCATCGAGGTCGCCCGCGAGGTCGCTGCCGAGGCCGACCGCGGCGCGCACTTCACCCCACCCCTGACCACCGACGAGCTCGCGTTCTACGACGCGGTCGCAGCCAACGAGTCGGCCGTCGAGCTGCAGGGCGAGACCGTCCTGGCCACGATCGCGCGCGAGCTCGTCACGATCATGCGCCGCGACATCAAGACTGACTGGACCGTGCGCGACGACGTCAAGGCCAAGCTCCGCTCGTCCATCAAACGGCTGCTCGTCAAGTACGACTACCCGCCCGACAGGCAGCCCGCGGCCATCAAGCTCGTCATGGAACAGATGGAGTCGATGGCGCCGCGCCTCGCCGCGTGAGCTGACGTGTCCACAGGATGCGAGAACGGCTGACCGGGTTGGGTGCTTTTCGGTAGGTTCTCGGGCATGCCCCGACGTCCGACCGTGCCCGCAGCCACGCCTGCCGCCGTGCCCGCCGTCGTGCCCGACCGTGTGCGGCGTCGGTCGTCGCCCGGCCGACCGCACGTCCGTCCGGCGGGCGTCGTCCTCGTCGGGATGCTCGCTGCCGCGCTCGCGGGTTGCACCGGAACGACCAACGCCACGCCGGCTGCGGCGCCGACCTCGACCCGGGCCTCGACCTCGACCTCGACAGCGACGCCAAGCCCGGCGCCCTCACCCACAAGCACGCCGCCTCCCGTCCGGCCCGCAGCGATGGACGAGGTGAATGTCGACGGTGCGATCGCGACTGCCACGTACTTCCTGCAGCTCTTCCCGTACGCGCTGAACACCGGTGACCTCACCGAGTGGGATGCGCTAAGCCACGCGGAGTGCATCTTTTGCGCCGGACTGTCCGACGAGGTGAAGCGTCAAGCCGGACTTCTGGAACATCAGGAGGGCCCGGAGGCATCGATCGCCTCGGCGACGGGAGTCGAAGTGACCCTGGGTTCGTGGTTCGACGTCGACCTGCGCCTGACGCAAGGGCCCTGGGTGGTCGTGGACACGGCAGGGAATGTCGTCGAGCAGTCGACCGCAACCAAGGTCGTGCAGGTGCACATGAATGTCGTCCGGGACTCCGGGCATTGGCTGGTCCGCGGCGCCCAGACCGACCTGGTCGAGGAGTAGACCAATGCGGTTGGTCCCTGCCCTGACCGTCTGTGTCGCCGTGGTGCTCATCTCCGGCTCACCGGTCGCCGCCTTCGACACCGTCGCTGGTGCTGACGACAGCAGCTATCAGCTCTCGGCGCGGGAGAGCGCAGAGCGGGCCTCGGCGTGGGCGGGCGCGAGAGCGGCAGGTGATCCGGCGGCGGCTTTGGTGGAGTACAAGCGTGCCCTGCAGTGCAACGTCGCGTCCGTCCCGTTGACCACCGAGCTGAACGGTCCGTGCCCACCGGCCCCGGGCACCGCCGTGCTCCCCGACTGCGGACCGGGCATCGCCGCCCTGGAGCCCTTGTGGACCCGGACCCGCCTGACCCCAGTCGGCGCCTGGACCCCATGGACGTTCATCACCGGCGCGTCCTGCCCCCAAGACCTCCTGCCCGCACTCACCGCCGCGGACTTCCGGCGCCTGCCCCTGACCCCCACGCTCACCACCGTCCAGCCCGGCACCGGGTACGTCCTGGTCAACTACGGGATCATCGTCACCGCCGACCCCACCCCCCTGGACCTGACCACGACCCTGCTCGGCTACCCCGTCACCGTCCACGCCACCCCCACCACCTACACCTGGGACTTCGGGGACCACACCCCACCCCTGGACACCACCGACCCCGGTGCCCCCTACCCCACCGACGGCACCCGACCACCCACCGCCCACGGATCCATCTACCCGGTCGGGTCCCACGGCCACCCCTACGCCACCCCCGGCACCTACACCCTGACCCTGACCACCACCTGGACCGGGACCTACCAGATCGCCGCA
>JAYTSH010000241.1:0-2062 GCA_043745755.1 Cellulomonas sp.
CCCGTCCCTGCGCTGTCGCAGGTCACGGGGCCTTTCGGTGCGGAGCCGCCTAACAGAATCGAACTGTTGACCTTCTCATTACGAGTGAGACGCTCTACCGACTGAGCTAAGGCGGCCGGTGCTGCCGGGAGACGATGCCCCCGGTGAACCGCCGCCTACTGTAACGGCCGGAGCGCCGGGTTCCAAAGCGGGTGGCGCCCGGTCAGCAGCGCGTTCCGTCCGCGGGGACCGTGCCGTCCAGGAGGTACGCGTCGACCGCGCCGTTGAGGCACGCGTTCGCGACGCCGTAGGCCGTGTGCCCCTCACCCTTGTAGGTCAGCAGGACGCCCGACGAGAGCAGCTTCGACAGCGACTGGGCCCACGCGTAGGGCGTCGCGGGGTCGTTGGTCGTGCCGACGACGAGGATCGGCGCTGCGCCCTTGGCGGCGTACGAGTCGAGGGGGCCGACCTTGGGCACCGGCCACTTCGCGCAGATGACCGCGCCGTACGCGAAGTAGTACCCGACAGTGGGCGCGGCCGCCTGGATCGCGGCGGCCGACGCCGCCATGTCCGCCGGGTCCGCCGACGGCTGGTCATCGAGGCAACCGATGGCCCAGAACGCCTCGGTCGAGTTGTTCGCGTACGTGCCGTCGGGCGAGCGCTCGTAGTAGGTGTCGGCGAGGCTCAGCAGGCCCGAGCCGTCGTCGGACTGCAGCGCCTTGGTCAGGGCGGCCGTGAGGTAGGACCAGTAGCTGCGCGAGTACAGCGGCAGGGCGATCCCGGTGAACGCGAGGCTGCCCGTCAGGCGCCGCCCGGCCTGGTCTGTCGTCAGCGGCTTCGCGTGGGCGCGGTCGAGCAGGCGCTTGATCTGCGCCAGACCCTCATCGGCCGAGCCGGTCAGCGGGCAGCCCTTGCCCGCCTGGCAGTCGGTGACGTAGGCGCGCAGAGCCGACTCGAAGCCCTTGGCCTGGCCGATCGCCGTCTCGTCGTACGACAGCGTCGGGTCGAGCGCGCCGTCGAGCACGAGGCGCCCGACCCGCGCGGGGAACAGCGCCGCGTACGTCGCGCCGAGCTGCGTGCCGTAGGAGTAGCCGAGGTAGGTGAGCTTCTCATCGCCGAGGGCGGCCCGTAGGACGTCCATGTCCTTGGCGGCGCTCACCGTGTCGACGTGACCCAGCAGGTCGCCGGTCTTGGCGAGGCAGGCCGCGCCGAAGGTCGCGTACGTCTGCTCGACGGCGTCGATGCCCGCTGGCGTCGTGTAGTCGGGGTCGGCCGAGACGATCGAGTCGAGCGACGTGCTGTCGGTGCACGTCACGGGCGCGGACCGGGACACCCCGCGCGGGTCGAAGCCCACGACGTCGTACTTCGCCAGGACGCTCGCGCTGATCCGCTCGAGGGCGACCGACTCCAGCGCATCGACACCCGAGGCGCCCGGACCGCCGGGGTTGACGAGGAGCGAGCCGACGGCCGTGCCACCCGTCGCCCGCTGGCGCTCCACCGCGAGCTGGATCACGGCACCTCCCGGCGCGGACCAGTCGACCGGGACGGTGGCCTTGGCGCACTGGAACTTGCCGCACGTCGTCCAGTCGAGCTGCTGCCCGTAGAACCGCTCGAGCCCGGGGGGCGCCGCGCTCGTACCGGGTGACGACGCGGCCGCCGTCGTCGGCACCTCGGACTGGTGCTTGGCGGTCGAGCAGCCCGCGACGACGAGGGCGACGACGGCGACGAGGCTCGCGGCGCGGAGCACGCCACGGGGGCGGCCGGGGCGCACGGCGCTCGGCGCATCGACGGCGCGGGAGGAGGCAGAGGCAGGCAGGGCGAACGGCACGCGCCCAGGGTAGAGGGATTCGCTGTGCCGGGTCGCGGCGTTCCGCCGGCCCTGCGAACGCGGCGTTTCGTCAGCCCCGCGGCAGCGGTGTCCCGTCAGCCCTGCGGCCGAAGTGCGATCGTCATGGCCTCGACGGCCAGCAGCGGCGCGACGTTCCCGGCGATCCGGGTCCGCGCCTCACCGATCGCGTCCATGCGACGCACCGTCTGCTCCGGCGTGCTCGATGCCGCGAGGGCCCGCACCGACTCCTCGTGC
>JAYTSH010000242.1:0-2641 GCA_043745755.1 Cellulomonas sp.
GTCCGCATCGCCCGGGCGCGCGCCGCGGCACGGGAGAGCGCCCGGGTGCGCGCGGACAGCGGGGTGCGCGGGGCGGCCGGCGGCCGGGTCGAGCCGTCAGGCATGGAGGTCACGGCCGTCACCGTACCGCGCGGCCGGGATGGCGGCGCCGCGACCGTCAGGCGAACAGCGCCTGGCCCACGTACGGCGCGTCGGGTCCGGTCGCGGGCGTCCCGTCGGCTGCGAGCAGCTCGGCGGGCAGGCCCGGCGGCACGGCGAACAGTCCTGAGCCGGTATGCAGGAGGTACTCCATGAGGGCGTCGTCGCGCGAGAGCGTCGTCTGCATCGGGATGTAGTACGTGCGGGGGTCGCGCACGTAGGCGATGAAGAACAGCCCGGCGTCGAGGCGGCCGAGCGAGTCGTTGCCGTCGGTGACGTTGTAGCCACGTCGGAGCATCCGGACGCCACCGTTGGTGCTCGGGTGGGCGAGCCTGACGTGCGGGTTCGCGGCGATGAGCGGCACGTCTCCGCGGCCCGTCGCCGCGAGATCGGCCTCGGTGAGCTCGGTGCCGCCGGACAGCGGGGTGCCCTCGCCCTTCGTGCGGCCGACCAGCGTCTCCTGCTCGCGCAGCGACGTGCGGTCCCAGGTCTCGATGACCATCCGGATGCGGCGTGCGACGAGGTAGGAGCCGCCGGTCATCCACGTGGAGTCGGTGCCGGGGTCGCTCGCGTCGGAGGTGGCGTCGGCGGCCGGTACCCAGACGTGCTCGTCGACCGCCGTGGGCTCCTCGGCCTTGAGGTTGGCGGTGCCGTCCTTGAAGCCGAACAGGTTGCGGGCGTGGCCTGCGCGGTCGACGTCGAGGACGTGCGGCCGTAGCCGAGCTGGGTCCACCGGATCGCGGCGGTCCCGAACGCGGCGCGGGAGAGGTTGCGGATCGCGTGGACAGCGACCTGAGGGTCGTCGGCGCACGCCTGCACGACGAGGTCTCCGTGGCTGCGCCCCGGGTCGAGCGCGTCCTTCGGGAAGTGCGGCAGCTCGACGAGGGCGCCGGGCAGCCGGTGCGCGAGGCCGAACCTGTCCACGCCGGGGGTGCCGTCCGGTGCGGGCGTCCCGACGACGAGCGATCGTCCGAACCCGAACGTGAGGGTCAGGCCCGCGGGCGGCAGGTCGGCCGCCTCACCGGTGTCGTCGGGCGGCGCGTCGTAGGGGCCCGACGCCGGACCGAACGTGCCCGCGGGGCGGCCCTGCGCCAGTCGCGCCGCCATGGCGGTCCAGGTGCGGAGCAGCGCGACGAGATCCGCGCGAGACGTGGTCGTGAGGTCGAACGCCGCGATGTGCATGCGGTCCTGCGCGGGGGTGACGATGCCGGCCTGGTGCTCGCCCGTGAACGGGAACGTCGTCGCGGCGCCGGCGTGCTGCGTCGAGGTTCGTCGCCCTGAACCTTCGCGGCCCGCCACGAAGACCCCGGCGGCGGCCACGCCGATCGCGGCGAGCCCGCCGCCCGCGAACCCGATCAGCGCGCGCCGCGACACGCCGTGTCCCTCGACGGGGTGGGGCGCGTCGGCGGCGATGTCAGTCCGCTCCGTGCTCGGTGGCTGACCGGTCAGGACGCGCTCGTGACGGTTGCGGTGAGGCGCGACAGCGGCTCGCTCACCGCGTCGACCGCGGCGGCGATCTCCTTGACCTGGTCGGTGCTCAACGCGTCGTACGACGTGAATCCGGCCTCGACCGACCCCTGCGCCGAGACGAGCGCGGCGAGGTCGGTGAAGCGTGCGTCGAGCGTCGTGACGAGCCCCGGGTCGGCGGCGTCGGCGACGTCGCGCAGCACCTCGAACGCGACCCGTGCGCCGTCGAGGTTCGCCTGGACGTCCCACAGGTCGGTGTGCGACCAGATCCCCTCCTCGCCCGTGATCTTGCCCGTGGCGACCTCATCGAGGAGCGCCTTCGCGCCGTTGGCGATCTGGAACGCCTCGAAGGTGAAGCCGGGAGCGTTGACGGCGTCGACGACGGCCAGGGTGTTGGCGACGAGGCCGGCGGCCGCCGCCTCGCGCTGCCCCTGCGCGAGCGGCATGTACGCCATACCGCCGGCCACGTCGGCGGCGGCGAACGCCCGGGTGCCGGAGATCAGTGCGCCGACCTGGTCCTTGACGTACGAGGCGTAGGACTCCTCGGCCTCGGCGAGCTAGGTGGCCGCGCCGCCGGTCGGCCCGACCGACGGCCCGGAGCCCGTCACGGTGAAGTCCGACCTGATGCCGTCGCCGACCATGCCGGGCTTGCACTGGGTCACGTAGGTGCCGGGCTCGGCCTGCATGACGAGGTCCCGCGTCAGGCCGGGACCGAGGTTCTCGACCTCCGCGACGACCCGCAGCCCGTCCGCGGCGAGCACGTAGAACTCCGTCACGTCGGTGCCAGAGTTCGTCACGGAGAACGTCAGGGTGCCGGACGGAGCCGTGGCGGCCGAGAGCGTGCACGCGGTCGCCGACGAGTCGACCTTCAGCGCGCCCGCCTCGACCGCGGGCGACTCGGCGGGTGCGTTCGCGACGCAGCCCGCAGCGAACGGCAGGACGAGGGCGGCGCAGGCGACTGCGGACAGGGCGGCGCGGGGCATGGGTGTCCTCCGGGACGGCATGGCTGGCGGTGCGGGGGGGGGGGGGGGGGGGG
>JAYTSH010000243.1:0-4577 GCA_043745755.1 Cellulomonas sp.
AGCGCACCTTGTGCGGTGCGCCCTTGACGAGCAGGTCCTCGGGCGGGAGCTCGTAGAGCACGTCACCGCCGAGCATCTGCTGCTCGCCGCGCGGGACGCCGGAGGTGGCCGGCGCCGTGAGCGCCTTGGCCGCGGTGCGGGTTGCGGCCGCCGAGGCTCCCGCGGCCCCGAGCACGGCCGTCGGGACGGTGTCCGGGTCGGGCTCCACCGCGGCGTCCGCTACCAGGGCCGCACGTTCGAACGCCTCGTCGCCGTCGTACCCGTCGAGAAGCTCGGCGTCGGAGAGGTCGCTGATCGGACCACGGGCTTTGCGTGCCAGCAGCCTGCGCCGCTTCGGTGCCGCCTCGATCTGCGGCACCGCGCTGTGGCCGGCCTTGATGACGAGCGGCGCATCCTCAGCTTCGATCTCTCGCCGGCCGTTGCCGGTGAGGTGGTCGTAGCCCGCGCGCAGGCGAGGCAGCACCTGGTTCACGGGTGTCGCCGTGACGACGAGCAGGCCGAACAAGGCGAGCAGGACCAGAAGCGGGACCGCCACGTACACGGTGAGCATCGTCGTGAGCGGCGTGCCGAGCAGGTAGCCGACGACGCCGCCCGCGTCGCGGATCGGGCCGAAGCCGTCGGCCGGATCGGGGGTACCCGCGGACACGTGCACGAGGGCGCAGCCCGCGAGCGTGATCGCGGACAGGCCGATCCCGATGCGCGAGTTCGCGTGGCCCAGCTCCGGGTGCCGCATGAGGCGGATCGCCAGCCCGAGGAGCGCGACGGGGACCACGACACCGACCCGCCCGAACGTGCCCGCGACGACGTTGTGGACAAGGTCGCCTGCGGTGCCGGACAACCCCCACCACTCGCGGGCCGCCACGACGACGACCAGGCCGAGCAGGGCGAACGCGATGCCGTCGCGGCGGTGCGCCGGGTCCAGGTCGCGCGCGCCGCGTCCGACGCGTCGTGCCGTGCCGCCGATGACGTGAGCGCAGCCCATCCACGCGCCCCGGACCATCCGCAGCGGGAGGGCGGGACGTCGGGGCGGCTGGCGGTTCGCGGCCCGACCGGCGGGCCGCGTCGATCCGCCCTGCTGGGAAGCGTTCGCGCGGGCAGCGGGCCGGTGCGCCGACGCCGACCCGCTCGCGCTCGCGCGGGGGGTCGGGGAAGACGTGCGGATCGCCATGGTCCTCACGGTAGCGGGCGAGGTGCACCAGTGCGGGGAGCCCGCGAGGTGCGTGTCGGTCCGGGCGCCGCTTCGGGCGTGGGATCGTGGTGTCCTGCGGTCGCACGCCGCGCGATCAGGATGTCGGTGGCGGGTGGAAGGGTGACGCAGGTGGGTGGATCGATGACTCGCGCGACGTCAGCCGCGAGCGCTCCGGCGGTTGCGGGCGGGGCGGGGCGATGACGCGGCGCGGCTGGCTCCTGCTCGGCGTCATGGGTTTCATCTGGGGTGTCCCGTACCTGCTCATCAAGGTCGCCGTCGCCGAGGTGTCGCCCCCGACGCTCGTCCTTGCCCGGACCGCCATCGGTGCCGTCGTCTTGGTTCCGTTCGCAGCGCGCCAGGGCGGTCTGGGTGTCCTGCGCGGCCGCTGGCGACCGCTCCTCGCGTTCGCCGCGCTTGAGATCATCGGCCCGTGGGTGCTCTTGTCGAACGCCGAGGTGACCCTGGCGAGCTCGACGACCGGTCTGCTGGTCGCGACGGTGCCCGTGTTCGCCGTGGTGCTCGGACGCCTCGTCGGGGATCGTCGTCCGGTGGCACCCGTGCGGTGGTTCGGTCTCGTCATCGGGCTGGCCGGGGTGGTGCTCCTCACCGGGCTCGGCTCGTCACCCGGGCATACGTGGCCCATCGTGCAGGTGCTGCTTGCCGCCTTCGGCTACGCGATCGCGCCGATCATCGCGGACCGCGCGCTGCAGGGCATCCCACCGGTCGTCCTCACGACCGCATGCCTGGCCGTCGCGGCGCTCGTGTACCTGCCAGTCGTCGCACTGTCGGGTCAGCACCCGATGCCTGGGGCGGCGGCCATCGCGTCGCTCGCCGTGCTGGGCGTCGTCTGCACGGCACTCGCCTTCGTGCTCTTCTTCACCCTGATCACCGAGGTCGGTGCGGCACGTTCGACGCTCGTCGCGTACCTGAACCCCCTTGTCGCCGTGACCCTCGGCGCTCTCGTGCTGTCCGAGCCTGTGACGGCAGCTGTCGCCGTCGGCGGCGCCCTCATCGTCGCCGGATCGGCCGCGGCCTCGTCGCGTCACCGCCAGGCGGCGCACGAGCTCGTCGACCTCCCGCTCGCCAGCACCCCCTCGTCGGGCTGACTGCAAGGGATGCCTGGCGGTCGAGAGGTCAGGCCTCGACGACGACCGGGATGATCATCGGGCGGCGGCGCAGGCGGTTCGATGCCCAGCGCCCGACGACGCGGCGCACCACCTGCTGGAGCTGGTGCGTGTCGGACGTCCCCGTGCGCGCAGCTTCCTCGAGCGCGGCCGTGAGCTCCGGCAGGATGTCGCCGAACACGGCATCGTCCTCGGCGAACCCCCGGGCATGGATCTGCGGCCCGACGAGCACCGTGCCGTCGGCTGAGCTGACGACCACGAAGATCGAGAGGAAGCCTTCCTCGCTGAGGATGACCCGGTCCTTGAGCTCGGCGTCGGTGAGCTCACCGACGCTCGACCCGTCGACGTAGACGTACCCGCACGGCACCGCGCCGACGACGCGGGCCAACCCGTCGACGAGGTCGATGACAACGCCGTCCTCGGCCAGCACGACGCGCTCGGCCGGCACCCCGGTCTTGACTGCGATCGCGCCGTTGGCGACGAGGTGGCGCACCTCGCCGTGCACGGGCATGACGTTGCGCGGGCGCAGGATGTTGTAGACGTACATCAGCTCGCCGGCGCTCGCGTGCCCGGAGACGTGCACCTTCGCGTTGCCGGAGTGGACGACGCGCGCGCCGAGCCGCGTCAGGCCGTTGATGACCCGGTACACGGCGTTCTCGTTGCCCGGGATCAGCGACGACGCGAGGATCACGGTATCCCCTGGGCCGACGGCGATCTTGTGGTCGTTGTTCGCGATGCGGGACAAGGCAGCCATCGGCTCGCCCTGAGATCCGGTGCACATGAGCACGATCTCGTCGTCGGCCAGCGTGTCGAGCCTCTTCTGGTCGATGAGAACGCCGTCCGGGACTGTGAGGTAGCCGAGGTCGGCGGCGATCGTCATGTTGCGGACCATGGACCGGCCGACGAAGGCGACACGGCGCCCGTGCCGGTGCGCTGCGTCGAGAACCTGCTGCACGCGGTGCACGTGAGAGGCGAACGATGCGACGACGATGCGTTGCGGGGAGTCAGCGAAGACCGTGTCGAGGACAGGGCCGATCTCCCGCTCCGAGGCAAGGAACCCGGGCACCTCGGCGTTGGTCGAGTCGACCATGAACAGGTCCACCCCGGCCGTGCCGAGCCGCGCGAACGCGCGCAGGTCCGTGACGCGGCCGTCGAGCGGAAGCTGGTCCATCTTGAAGTCGCCCGTGTGCAGCACGGTGCCGGCACCGGTTGTGACGGCGACCGCGAGCGCGTCCGGGATCGAGTGGTTGACCGCGACGAACTCGCAGTCGAAGACCCCGAACCGCTCGGTCTGCCCCTCCTTGACCGCAAGGGTCACCGGCGTGATCCGGTGCTCCTTGCACTTGGCCTCGACGAACGCCAGCGTGAGCTGCGACCCGATGAGCGGGATGTCCGCGCGCAGCCTCAGCAGGTACGGGACAGCGCCGATGTGGTCCTCGTGGCCGTGCGTGAGGATGACCGCCTCGATGTCGTCGAGGCGGTCCTTGATGTAGTCGAAGTCCGGCAGGATCAGGTCGACGCCCGGCTGGTTGTCCTCCGGGAACAGCACGCCGCAGTCGATGACGAGCAGCCGTCCGGCGTACTCGAGGACCGCCATGTTGCGACCGATCTCGCCGAGCCCGCCGAGCGCGACGACGCGCAGCGCGCCGACGGCCAGAACGGGGGGAAGGGTCAGCTCGGGATGGGGATGGCTCATGAACTCTCCAGGTCTAGCTCGAGACGACGTCCAGCAGACCGGCAGCGCGCAGACCGGCGCGCAGCGTAGCCACGTCGTCGTCCGACGCCGCCACGTACGGCAGTCGCATGTGTCGGTTGGGGATGAGGCCTAGCGCCTCGACGGCCGCCTTGGCGAAGACCGCCTGAAAACCTGCGCCGTTGAGCGCGTCGATCGCGGGGACGATCGAGAGGAAGATCCGGAGCGCACCCGCGTGGTCGCCCGCGTCGAACGCTGCTGTGAGCTCGGCGAGCCTGCGACCTGCGACATGACCGACGACGCTCACGACACCCGCAGCACCGTGCGCGAGCAGCGCCAGGTAGGCCGAGTCGTCGCCGCTGTACCAGGCCAGCCCGGTCCGGGCGATCGAGCTCGCCGCGCCGTACAGGTCGCCTGAGGCATCCTTCACCGCGACGACCCGCTCGTGCTCGGCGAGCCGTGCGACGGTCGCCGGAGCGATCCGCACACCCGAGCGGCCCGGGACGTCGTAGAGCATCACCGGCAGGTCGGTCGAGTCCGCGACCGACCTGATGTGGCGGTAGACGCCTTC
>JAYTSH010000244.1:0-7033 GCA_043745755.1 Cellulomonas sp.
GCTGTGAGCGCGAACCCGAGGATGTCGAGGTTCGCGGCGATGCGGTCGCGGTGGACGGACTTGGGGATGACGACGACGTGGTGGTCGAGGTGCCAGCGCAGCACGACCTGCGCGGTGGTGACCCCGTGGACGGCTGCGACCTCGACGAGAGTCGGGTGCGCGAGGTCGGTGCGCCGCAGCGGGCTGTATCCCTCGAGCTGCACGCCGCGCGCGCCATGGTCGGCGACGAGCTGCGCGTCGTAGTCCGTGGGGCTCCACGGGAGCTGGTTGACGGCGGGCGCCTCACCCGTCGCGGCGATGAGCTCGTCGATCTGCGCGACCGAGTAGTTCGACACGCCGATCGCGCGGACGAGCCCCTCGTCGCGCAGCTCGATGAACGTCGACCAGGTCGTGGGGGTGGCCTGCTTGTTCGGCGGCCAGTGGACGAGCCACAGGTCGACGTGGTCGGTGCCGAGGTCGGTGAGCGACGCCTCGAGCGTCTCGCGCTCGTGACCTGCGCGCTCGGGTGGGAGCTTCGTGGTGAGGAACACCTCGTCGCGCGGCACTCCCGACGCCGCGAGCCCGCGACCGACCTGGGCCTCGTTGCCGTAGCCGGTCGCCGTGTCGATGTGGCGGTAGCCGAGCTCGAGAGCGGTGGCCGTGGCAAGCACGGCGCCGTCGCCCTCGGCCCGCCAGGTGCCCAGACCGAGGAGAGGGATGTCGGCGCCACGCAGGGCCAGGGTGGGGATCGGTGCAGCAGTCACCCGACCATCATGCCGGGTCCGCTCCGGCGATGTCTTCGAGGGCGGGCAGGACCGACGCAGCGCGGCCTCTCGCGGACGGCACCCACAGGGAGTACAAGAGGTAGGTATGCAGACCAGCCCGACTTCCCTGACTGTTGCCGCCCTCGAGCTCGCCGAGCAGTGGATCGCAGCGAGCGCCGCGGGCGAGACCGCGAGCGAGCAACGGACGACCGGCCGGCTCGCGGCGCTCGTCTCGGACCCGGCGGGACTCGAGCTCGCGGTGCGGTTCATCGACCGCGTCGCGCGCCCCGAGGACGACCGTGTCGCCGCGCGTGAGCTCGCCGCCCTGACCGGCTACGCCGCCGCGGCGCGCGGGTTCCTCGGCCCGGTCGACCGGACCCTGCTCGCGCTCGGGGCACCGCTCGCGCCGCTGCTGCCCGCGGCCGTCGTGCCCGCGGCGCGCATGCGGCTGCGGCAGATCGTCGGCCACCTCGTCGCCGACGCGGGCGACGACCTCACGGTGCACATCGCACGGGCAGCGTCAGACGGCTTCCGGCTCAACCTCAACCTGCTCGGCGAGGCGGTCCTCGGGGAGACCGAGGCGACCCGGCGACTCGAGCGGGTGCACGAGCTGGTCCGGCGGCCCGACGTCGACTTCGTGTCGGTCAAGGTGTCGTCCGTCGCGAGCCAGCTGTCCACGTGGGACACCGCCGGCAGCCGCGACCGGGTCGTCGCCCGGCTGCGCCCGCTGTACCTCACCGCCGCTCGGCACGGGGTCTTCCTCAACCTCGACATGGAGGAGTACCGCGACCTCGCGCTCACGGTGCAGGTGTTCGAGCGGCTGCTCCTGGACCCCGAGCTCCTCGGGCTCGAGGCCGGGATCGTCCTGCAGGCATACCTTCCCGACGCGTCGTCCGCGCTCGACGAGCTGAGCGAGATCGCGGCCCGGCGCCGCGCGCTGGGCGGGGCGCGCATCAAGGTCCGTCTCGTCAAGGGGGCGAACCTCGCGATGGAGCAGATCGAGGCCGAGCTGCACGGCTGGGAGCAGGCGCCCTACCCGGACAAGCCCGACGTCGACGCGAACTACGTGCGCCTGGTCGACCGTGCGCTGCGGCCCGAGCGCACGCGCGACGTCCGGGTCGGCGTCGCGAGCCACAACCTGTTCGACATCGCGCTCGCGCACCTCCTGGCCGACGACCGCGGCGTGTCGGAGGCGCTCGACATCGAGATGCTCCAGGGGATGGCGCCCGCGCAGGCCCGCGCGGTGCGGGACGTCGTCGGCCCGGTCCTGCTCTACACGCCGGTCGTCGCCCGGTCCGACTTCGACGTCGCGATCTCCTACCTCGTCCGGCGGCTCGAGGAGAACGCCGCCCCGCAGAACTTCCTCGCTGCGATGTTCACCCCGGCGGACGGAGCCGGCCACGGTCTCGCCGGGCAGCGCGCAGCCTTCATCTCCTCGGTGCGACGGAGCGAGGAGCCGACGACCGCGCCGCGGCGCGGTCCGCGGCCCGCTCCCGTCGAGGCCGCACCGGGCGACCCTTTCGTCAACGCCCCTGACACCGACCCTGCGGTCGCCGCGTCCCGCGCCTGGGCCGCCGACGTGCTCGTGCGCCAGGTCGTCGTCCCCGCCGCAACCACCGTGGCGACGACCGACGACGTCGACGCGGCTGTCGCGCGCGCCCAGGAGCACCAGGGGATGTGGGCTCGGACCTCGCCCGCTGAGCGCGCCCATGTGCTGCGGCGCGCAGCCGTCCGCCTCGAGGAGGCGCGGGGCGACCTCGTCGCGACGATGGTCCGGGAGGCCGGCAAGACGGTCGCCGAGGCCGATCCCGAGGTGAGCGAGGCCGTCGACTTCGCCCGGTACTACGCCGAGGAGGCCGAGCTCCTGGCGGACGGGAGCGTGCCCGGGGCGATCTATCGCCCGCACGGCCTGACCGTCGTGACGCCGCCGTGGAACTTCCCGGTGGCGATCCCCGTGGGGTCGGTCCTGTCGGCGCTCGTGGCCGGGTCGCCGGTGCTCGTCAAGCCGTCCCACGTGACCCCTCGGTGCATGCAGGTCGCGGTCGGGGCGATCCACCGTGCCATGGACGACCTCGGCGTGCCGCGCGAGCTCCTGCAGGTTCTGCTGGCTGCTGAGGGCGGCGCCGGCCGGCACCTCGTGACGCACCCGGCCGTCGCACGTGTCGTCCTCACGGGGTCGATCGACACAGCGCGGCTGTTCTCGTCGTGGCGCACCGACCTCGAGGTGCTCGCTGAGACGTCGGGCAAGAACGCGATCATCGTGACGCCCTCGGCCGACCACGACCTCGCGGTCGCGGACGTCGTGCGGTCGGCGTTCGGCCATGCGGGGCAGAAGTGCTCGGCGGCGTCGCTCCTCATCCTCGTCGGGTCGGCCGGCACGTCCCGCCGTCTGCGCCGACAGCTCGCCGATGCGGTCGCGTCGCTCGCCGTCGGGCCCGCGACGGATCTGTCGACGACCATGGGCCCGCTCACCGAGCCCGCTGCGGGCAAGCTCCTGCGCGCGCTCACGACGCTCGACCCGGGTGAGCAGTGGCTCGTGCAGCCGCGACGGCTCGACGACGAGGGCCGGCTGTGGACGCCCGGGGTCAAGAGCGGTGTCGCGGCGGGTTCGTTCTTCCACACGACCGAGGTGTTCGGACCCGTGCTCGGGGTGATGCGGGCCGCGACGCTCGACGAGGCCATCGAGCTGCAGAACGCCGTCGCCTTCGGGCTCACGGGCGGCCTGCACTCGCTCGACGAGCACGAGATCGACTACTGGCTCGACCGGGTCGAGGTGGGCAACGCCTACGTGAACCGCCACATCACGGGGGCGATCGTGAACCGGCAGCCGTTCGGCGGGTGGAAGGCATCGGTCGTCGGCCCCGGGGCCAAGGCCGGTGGTCCGAACTACGTCGCCCAGCTCGGCTCGTGGTCCGACGGTCCCGACGTCCCGACCGATGACGACGCCTGGGTCGCGTGGGCGCAGGCCGACGACGAGCGGTGCTGGGACCTCGAGCTCGGCCGGGAGCACGACCCCAGCAGGCTCCGCGCGGAGGCGAACATCTTCCGGTACCGCCCGGTGCCGCACCTCACCGTGCGGGTCGGCGCAGGTGCGCGCGAGCGTGAGGTGACGCGGGTGCTCGCGGCAGCTGCCCGGGCCCGGGTGCCCGTGACGATCAGCCGCGCGGGGAACGAGGACGACGCGACGTTCGCTGCGCGGGTCGCAACCGGCCGTGTGCACGGGCGGATCCGGGTCGTCGGAGCCGCGCCCGGCCTGCGCGAGGCAGCCCGGACCCGGGTGGGTGACGTGACGGTGCTCGACGGCCCGGTCCTGGCGAGCGGCCGCCGCGAGCTGTTGTGCGTCGTGCGCGAGCAGGCGATCAGCCGCACGACGCACCGGTTCGGGCACGTTGCCGAGCCGGCCGACGCGGGCTGAGGCACGTCGCCGGAGCGCTCAGCGCAGCGGGTACCAGCGGGCGCCCCACCTGCGGGTCAGCTGCGGGGCGCGCACGTCCGCGAGCGTCTCGACGACGGCGTTCGTGTGGCGGCCGACGTGCACCGCGCCCTCGTCGTCGTCGGCAGTGAAGCGCACGGTGATGCGGGGTTCGCCGCGCACGATGGCGACGTCCCACGCCTCGACGGTGGTCAGCTCCCGCGCTGCCGCGGCGGCGGTGGGCAGGACCGACTGCGGCTCGGTCCCGGCGCGCAGGGCGCCGACGCCGAGGGTGATGCGGTACGACGGCATGTGCTCAAGCCTCCCATGGCGCCCAGGGCGCGCCCAGGAGCGCGGGCTACCATCGGGCCAGCAGCACCGCCAGCCCCCGAGAAGAGCCCCGTCATCCCGCGTCCCGTCGTCTTCGTCCACGGAGTTCGTACGTCGTCAGCGATCTGGTCTCCCCAGGTCGCCGCGATCGCCCTGCGTGGGCACCGCGGTGTCGCGATCGACCTGCCCGGCCACGGCACGCGCGTCCGCGAGCGGTTCACGGCCGGGGGCGCGTTCGCGGCGATCGACGAGGCCGTGGACGGCTGTGACGTCCCGCCACTGCTCGTCGGCCTCTCGCTCGGTGGGTACACCTCGCTCGCCTACGCTGCGCGGCGCGAGGGCAGGCTGGCGGGCGTCGTGCTCGCGGGATGCTCGACCGAGATTCGCGGCAAGCCGATCAGCGCGTACCGCCGGCTCGCCGGCCACGTCACGCGCACCCTGCACGTCGGCGGCGAGGACTGGTCGGTCGTCACCGACATGCTGACGGCGATCACTGGCTACTCGTCCCTCACGGACCTGCGCGGGCTCGGTGTGCCGGTCTGGCTCGTGAACGGCCGACGCGACCCGCTGCGGCTCGACGAACGGCGCTATCTCGACGCCCGGCCCGGAACCCGGCTGTCGGTCGTCCCCGGCGCGGGCCACGACGTCAACACCCACCGGCCGGTCGCGTTCAACCGGATCCTGCTCGATGCGCTGCACGAGCTGCGTCGCCCGGGGCTGCACAGGCCCGAGCTGCACCGGCCTACGCTGCACCGGCCCACGCGCCACCTGCCGGTGCCGGCCGTCGCCTGACGCTCGTCGGACCCGACGCGGCCCTCGACGCGCGGTCCGCCGGGGGCCGTCGCGGAGCTGACGGCAGTCGCAACACGCCGTTCACGTGCGTCGGCGACCATGATGGAGCAGACGTCGACGCACGAGGGGGATCACGATGACGGGTCAGGTCCGGTTCGGGTACAAGGCGTCCGCGGAGCAGTTCGGGCCGGCGCAGCTCGCCGACTACGCGGTGCTGGCCGAGCAGGCGGGCTTCGACTCGGTGTTCATCTCCGACCACTTTCAGCCGTGGCGGCACGCCGGCGGGCACGCGCCTGCGGCGATCCCGTGGCTCGGGGCCGTCGGCGCGCGGACCGAGCGGATCATCCTCGGGACGTCCGTGCTGACGCCGAGCTTCCGGTACCACCCGGCGGTCGTCGCCCAGGCGTTCGGGACGCTCGGCGTGATGTTCCCCGGTCGGATCGTGCTCGGCGTGGGGTCCGGGGAGTCGCTCAACGAGGTCCCGCTGGGCATCGAGTGGCCCGACATGAAGGAGCGGTTCGCGCGGCTCAAGGAATCGGTGCAGCTCATCCAGCAGCTCTGGCGCGAGGACCGCGTGACGTTCGACGGCACGTACTTCCGCACCGAGAACGCGACGGTGTACGACCGGCCCGAGACGCCCGTGCCGATCTACATCGGGGCGTCCGGCCCGGCCGCGACGCGTCTGGCAGGGCGGATGGCGGACGGCTTCATCACGACGTCGGGCAAGCCGCGCACGCTCTACGCCGACACGCTCGCGCCCGCCCTGGCCGAGGGGCTCTCGACGGCGGGACGGGTCGTGGGGGACGTCGACACGCTCATGGAGATGAAGGTGTCCTTCGACGACGACCCCGACCGTGCGCTCGCGGACACGCGGTTCTGGGGCGCGCTCGCGCTGACCCCGGAGGAGAAGACGGGCGTCGAGGACCCGATCGAGATGCAGCGGCTGGCCGACGCGCTGCCGATCGAGCGTGTCGCGTCCCGCTGGATCGTCTCGACGGACCCCGAGGAGCACGTGCGGCGCGCGCAGGAGTACCTGGACCTCGGGTTCCGGCACCTGGTGTTCCACGCTCCGGGCCCCGACCAGCCGCGGTTCCTGGAGCTGTACGCGACCGAGGTGCTGCCGCGGCTGCGCGCGCTCGTCAGGTAGCAGCCGGGCGCCCCGCGCGGTGCCCGGCGGGGAATACGGGGGGAGGGGTTGAGGTTCTGCCGTCCAGATGATTGAATGTTGTACAACATCGGATGGCAGGAGCGGACACATGCAGTTCGGAGTCTTCACCGTCGGGGACCTCACCACCGACCCGGTGTCGGGTCGCACCCCGACCGAGAACGAGCGCATCAAGGCGATGATGACGATCGCCCTGCACGCCGAGGAGGTCGGGCTCGACGTCTTCGCGACCGGCGAGCACCACAACCCGCCGTTCGTGCCCTCGTCCCCCACCACGATGCTCGGCTGGATCGCCGCGAAGACCACGACGCTGCAGCTGTCCACGTCCACGACGCTCATCACGACGAACGACCCGGTGAAGATCGCCGAGGACTACGCGATGCTCCAGCACCTTGCCGACGGTCGCCTCGACCTCATGCTCGGCCGCGGCAACACCGGCCCGGTCTACCCCTGGTTCGGCAAGGACATCCGCCAGGGCGTCAGCCTCGCGATCGAGAGCTACGCGCTGCTGCGCCGGCTCTGGGACGAGGAGGTCGTCGACTGGTCGGGCACGTTCCGCACGCCGCTCCAGTCCTTCACCGCGACCCCGCG
>JAYTSH010000245.1:0-4002 GCA_043745755.1 Cellulomonas sp.
GTTCCGGTACGCGGGTGCTGGAGCACCGGTCCGCTGGCTGCACCGCGTCGGCTGACGTGCGCGGGTCAGCTGACGCGGCAGGTCAGACGCTCGCGACGACCAGGGCCACGTTGTGGCCTCCGAACCCGAACGAGTTGTTGATCGCGGCGATCGGGCCGGCGCGCAGCGCGCGCGGCGTATCCCGCACGAGGTCCAGCTCGAGCCCCGGGTCGGGGTCCGTCACGTTGATGGTGGGCGGCGCTGTGCGGTCGGCGAGTGCGAGCACCGTGAAGATCGTCTCGAGCGCACCCGCGCCGCCGAGCAGGTGGCCGGTCATCGACTTGGTGGCCGACAGCGCGACCTGGTCGGCGGCAGCCCCGAGCACCTCGCGCACCGCGCGTGCCTCGATCAGGTCGCCGACGACCGTGGAGGTCGCGTGGGCGTTGACGTGCACGATGTCCGAGGCCGTCAGCCGGGCGTCCGTCAGGGCTGAGCGCATCGCCGCCACCTGACCGCGGCCCGCAGGGTCAGGGGACGTGATGTGGTAGCCGTCGGAGCTGAGCCCGACACCGGCCAGCCGTGCATACACGTGGGCACCGCGTGCGGCCGCGTGCTCGGCGGACTCGAGCACCACGATCCCGGCCCCCTCGCCGAGGACGAAGCCGTCCCGGTGCAGGTCGTAGGGCCGCGATGCGCTCGCCGGGTCGTCATTGCGCGTGGACAGCGTCCGGGACGCCGCGAACGCCGCCAGGGGCATCGGGTGGATGGCGGCCTCGGTACCGCCCGCGACAACCACATCCGCACGCCCCGAGCGGATCATCTCGACGCCGTAGCCGATCGCCTCGGCGCCCGATGCGCACGCGGACACGAGCGCGTGTGCGCCGGCCCGGGCACCGATCTCGAGCTCGACGTAGGCCGCGGGGGAGTTCGGCATGAGCATCGGGACGGTCATCGGCAGGACGCGTCGGCCGCCCTTCTCGCGGAGCGTGTCCCAGGCGTCCAGCGTCGTCCAGATGCCCCCGATGCCGGACGAGACGACCGCGCCGAGGCGCGTGGCGTCGACCTCGGGGCTGCCGGCGTCGGCCCACGCCTCGCGCGTCGCGATGATCGCGTACTGCGCCGAGGGGTCCATGCGCTTGGTCTCGGGGCGCGTGAGCACCTCGTCGGGCTTGATCTTGATCTGGGCCGCGAAGCTGACGGCGATCTCGTAGCGCTCGGCCCAGTCGTTGTCGAAGGTGCGTGCGCCCGACTCGCCGGCGAGCGCCGCGCGCCAGGTGCTCGCGACGTCACCGCCGAGCGGTGTGGTGGCTCCCATGCCGGTGACGACGACGTCGATGACGGGGCTCATGGTCTGCTCCAGTTCGGCGAGGACGAGATGCGTCCGGGTCCCGGCCCGGCGGGTGCCGGAGCGGTTCCGTCCAGGGACCGGGCCCCGGACGCTGTCGTGCGGTGGTGCTGTGCTGTCAGGCCTGCGCCTTGGCGATGAACGAGACGGCGTCGCCGACGGTGACGAGGTTCTTGACCTCGTCGTCGGGGATCCGCACGTCGAACTTCTCCTCGGCCAGGGTCACGATCGTCATCATCGACAGGGAGTCGATGTCGAGGTCGTCGGTGAAGGACTTCTCGGGCAGGACGGATTCGGTCGGCAGCCCCGTCTCCTCGCTGACGATCTCGGCCAGTCCGGCCAGGATCTCCTGCTCGCTGTTCGCCATCGGTGTCTCCTTGGTGTGGGTGGTGCTGGGTCGATGAACCGTACTGCTCGTGGTCGTCGGACACCGATGGCGTCCGACGCCGGGTAGGGACCCGGTCAGGGCAGAACGACGACTTGGGCCGCGTAGACGAGGCCGGCGCCGAACCCGATCTGCAGCGCGAGGTCGCCCGACTTCACGGCGCCCTCCTGCAGCAGGCGGTCGGTCGCGAGCGGGATGGACGCGGATGAGGTGTTGCCGGTGTCGGCGATGTCACGACCGATGACGACGGACGCCGGCAGGTGCAGCTGCTTGGCCATCTGGTCGATGATCCGCATGTTGGCCTGGTGGGGGACGAATGCCTGGATCTGGTCGGCCGTGACTCCGGCCGCGTCGAGGGCCTGCTGGGCGATCTTGGGCATCTCGAAGGCAGCCCACTTGAAGACCGACTGGCCGTCCTGGCGCAGTGTCGGCCAGCCGAGCTCGGGGTTGTCGCGCAGCTCGAGCCACGCGTGCGTCTGGCCGACGGCCTTCGCGCGCGACCCGTCGGAGCCCCAGATGGTCGGGCCGATGCCCACGAAGTCCGACGGTCCGACGACTGCCGCACCCGCGCCGTCACCGAGCAGGAAGGAGATCGAGCGGTCGGTCGGGTCGATGAACTCGCTCATCTTCTCCGCGCCGATCACCAGGACGTGGCGTGCGCCTCCCGAGCGGACGAGGGCGTCGGCCTGGCCGATGCCGTAGCAGTAGCCCGCGCACGCGGCCGAGATGTCGTATGCCGCCGCGGGCGTGGCCCCGAGGCGGTCTGCGAGGACCGCGGCGCCGGCGGGCGTCTGCTCGAAGTAGGTCACGGTCGACAGGATGACCGCGTCGATGTCGGAGCCCGTGAGCCCGGCCGCAGCGATCGCCTGCCGGGCAGCGGCCTCGGAGAGGTCGAGGACGTCGACGTCCGCGCCGGCCCGTCGTCGGGTGATGATCCCGGTGCGCTGCTGGATCCACTCGTCGGACGAGCTGATCGGGCCCGCGATGTCGTCGTTGGTCACGACGTTCTCGCCTCGGGCGGCGCCGATCCCCAGGATGCGGGAGTGCGCGGCGCCGGTGGCCTGGGTGAGGGTCGGTCGGGTCACAGGGTGATCTCCTGGCTGCGCGGGGTCCCATGGCGGGCGATCAGGTCTCGGGCGGCGTCGACGTCCGACGGTGACTTCACTGCGACCATCTCCACCCCGGGCAGGCTACGCCGGGCCAGCCCGGTGAGCACCCCGCCCGGCGCAAGCTCGAGCAGCCCCGTGACGCCGAGTGCGGCGAAGGTCTCCTGACACAGGTCCCACCGGACCGGAGCGACGATCTGCTGCGCGAGACGCCGCAGCACCTCCGCGCCGGAGCCGTGCGCGCCCGGGCAGCCGGACGACCCCGAGTACGCCCGGCCGTCGGCGTTCGAGAGCAGCGGCAGGCGAGGGTCGTGAGCACGCTGAGCGGCCGCGACGGGCGCGAACGCGTCGAGGGCCGACTGCATGAACGGCGTGTGGAACGCGCCGGCGACCTGCAGGGGGATCACGCGTGCCCGCGCGGGCGGGTTCGCGGTGATCCGCTCGAGGCTTGCGAGATCGCCCGCCGCGACGACCTGCCCGCCACCGTTGATGTTCGCGGGCCGCAGGCCCGCCGCCTCGATCGCCGCCAGGACCTCCTGGGCGTCGCCTCCGACGACCGCGCACATGCCCGTCGCGACAGCACGGGCCGCCGCGGCCATGGCCGCAGCACGTGCCGTCACGAGCGCGACGGCCTCGTCGTCGGACAGGACCCCCGCGACGGCGATGGCCGTGAACTCCCCGACAGAGTGCCCGGCTGTCACGTCGGCGACGTCGGCCGGTGCGCGGTCACCGAGGATCACGCGCAAGGCGATCAGCGAGGTCGACACGATCAGCGGCTGCGCAACTGCGGTGTTGCGGATGGTGTCGACGTCGGAGGTCGTGCCGTGCGCGACGAGGTCGACTCCCGCGGCGCTCGAGAAGCCCGAGAGCTGCTCACCCACGCCAGGGAGCTCGAGCCAGGGTGTGAGCATGCCGGGTGACTGGGAGCCCTGACCGGGGCAGACGATGGCGAGCACGCGTCCACTGTGCCAGGCGCAGGCCCGGTCGCCGAAGCGGGCGCGCACGAACCTTGTGCGAGCGGGTTGTCGCTGCCCCACAAGAATGGGCGCCCTCAGGCGTCCTCTCCGAGACGCCCGATCGCGAGCGCTGTCTGCAGGACGTACGACTCACGCGGGTCGAGCGGATCCCATCCTGTGACGTCGGCGACGCGGCGCAGGCGGTACCGGACGGTGTTGGGGTGGACGTAG
>JAYTSH010000246.1:0-7065 GCA_043745755.1 Cellulomonas sp.
GGCCTCGAGCGCGATGCGGGGCAGGTTGAGCGTGACGACGCCCAGGTTCATGCGGCCCTCGGCGACGTCGTCGCCGTTCTCGTCCTGCCAGCCCTGGAGGAACGAGCGGCACCCCATCGGCACCTTGAAGCTCCCGGTGAGCTCGACGATCTTGTCGTAGTTGAGGACATCGGGGTACATGCGCTTGGTCGCGCACTCGACAGCCAGCTGCTTGAGGTCGTAGTTGGGGTCGCCCGGTTCGAGGTTGAGGCCGCGACGGACGGTGAAGATCAGCTTCGGGAAGATCGCGGTGCGCCGCTCGCCACCGAGTCCGCCGATGCGGATCTCGAGGATGGCCCGCTGGATCTCGCGCTCGAGCCACCCCGAACCCAGGCCGAAGCCGAGCGTCGTGAACGGCGTCTGACCGTTGGAGGTGAACAGCGTGTTGATCTCGTACTCGAGGCTCTGCATCGCGTCGTAGATGTCCTTGCGCGTCTTCTCCTGGGCATAGGACTGCCAGCGGGACTCCTCGGCGATCCACTGCTGGGCGTCGGCCAGGTGCTTGGCGAGGTTCTTCGCGGCGTAGGGCGCGAGCAGCTCGTCGATCCGGTTCGCCGAGCAGCCGCCGTACTGGCTGGAGGAGACGTTCGCGATGATCTGCGAGATCTGCGCCGTCGCCGTCCCGATCGACCGGGGCGGGTCCACCTGCGCATTGCCGATCCGGAAGCCCTCCCCCAGCATCGTGTCGAAGTCGATGAGGCAGCAGTTCGTCATCGGCGCGTAGGGGTGGTAGTCGAGGTCGTGGTAGTGGATGTCGCCCTTCTGGTGGGCGTTCGCCACGTGCGGCGGGAGCATCCGCAGGCCGATCGCCTTGCCGACCGCACCGGCCGTCAGGTCCCGCTGCGTGTTGAAGACCTCGCTGTCCTTGTTCGCGTTCTCGTGGACGACCGCGGACTCCTTGTCGATCAGCTGGATGATCGAGTGGTTGATGTCCGTGGTCTTGCTCCGGGCGAAGTCCCGCTGGACGCGGTAGCTGATGTACGCCTCCGCGACGTCGTACTCACGGCTCTCCAGCAGGATGTGCTCGACGACGTTCTGGATCTCGTAGATCTTGACCGCGTCCGTGAACCGCTCGACGAGCTCGGCGTCGATGCGCGCGACCAGGTCGTTCAGCGCGCGGTCCGCCAGAGGCGTCAGCTTGCCGTGCACCTCGACGAAGGCCTTCGCCAGCGCGGCCCTGATCCGGGAGTGGTCGAACTCGAGCGTCCGCCCGTCGCGCTTGAGGACGGTCATCCTGCGCGGCCCTGTGACCGGGCCATCGTCGGACTCCACGTGGTCAAGCTCGACAACAGTCACAGCGACTCCCGATCTTCACGGCCTGCTCACACAAGATGTTGTGTGAATGACAACCGTGTAACACTAGATGTGGTGTCGGTGTTGATCTGGGCCCTTGGTCCTGCCAAGGCCCGCGACGCGCGCCCGCTCGGGCTACTGGAGCACGAACACCGCAGGCGGCGAGCTCACCCCGGCGAGAGTCAGCGTCGCCGAGTACGTCCCCTTGAGAGCTGCCGGCTTGCCGGCGGGGCAGCCGGCAGCGGACCGCGTGCGCTGCCACTGCACCGTGGTCGTGTCAGGGGCGCCGGGCGCGAGCAGCAGCTCCCGCGTCGACGCGGCGCCGGACGCGCAGTCGCGGCTCGACCAGATGCGGTCGGTCCCGGACATGACGACGATCTCGCGCTGGGCCTCGCCCGCGTCGACGACACAGCCGGCGGGGCCGTTGTTGACCAGCGTGACGGTGAGGGTCGGCAGCGCGCTGGCGGGGTACGACGCGCCGTCGGCCGCGAGGGTCAGCCCCAGCGCCGCGGCCACGCACGGCTGCGGGCCCACGGGGGCCGCAGATGTCGTCGTCGTCGGGGCGGACGCCGCGCCCTTCGCTCCGGAGAACAGGTCGCCGACCTTCCCGGCCACGAACGGGACGACCCACACCGCGACGAGGACCACGGCGACGACCGCAGCCAGGACGACGAAGCGCCGCACCCAGTACACGCGCGGCGGCAAAGAGCCCGCCGGTCGAAGCACCCCCAACGTCTTCCTCCGATCCGCTGCATCCCCGCCCTCGCAACCTACACACCCGCCGAGCGGTCCGCCGGTACCCACACGCGGGCCCGGCGGGAGACGATGCCTGCGTGAGCCGCGCCCCCCTCGTCCGCGACGCCGTGCTGGCGTGGTTCGACGTCCACGCGCGCGACCTGCCCTGGCGGGCGGCCGACCGCACCGCGTGGGGCGTGCTCGTCAGCGAGGTCATGCTGCAGCAGACCCCGGTGGCCCGGGTCTCACCGGCGTGGCGTGCGTGGATGGACCGGTGGCCTGCGCCGGACGACCTCGCACGCGCCGGGACGGACGACGTCCTGCGCGCCTGGGACCGGCTCGGCTACCCGCGCCGCGCGCTGCGCCTGCAGGACTGCGCGCGGGCAGTCGTCGAGCGGCACGACGGCGTCGTCCCCGCGACCGAGGCGGAGCTGTTGGCCCTGCCGGGGATCGGTGCGTACACCGCCGCGGCGG
Organism: Cellulomonas sp.; assembly: GCA_043745755.1. GTDB lineage: Bacteria > Actinomycetota > Actinomycetes > Actinomycetales > Cellulomonadaceae > Cellulomonas_A. The sequence continues at coordinate 2,542 of JAYTSH010000246.1, forward strand.
TCATGGCGTTTGCGCACGGGCGCCGGTCCGTCGTGCTCGACACCAACGTGCGCCGCGTGCTGGCCCGGGTCGCGGCCGGGGTCGCCCTGCCCGCGCCGAGCCAGACCGTCGCCGAGGTGCGCCTCGCGGAGTCCTTCGTGCCCGACGACGATGCCCTCGCAGCCCGCTGGGCAGCCGCGTCGATGGAGCTCGGCGCTCTCGTCTGCACGGCCCGTGCTCCGCGCTGCGACGCGTGCCCGGTCGCTGACCAGTGCGCATGGCGCTCGGCCGGCCATCCCCCCGACGCGCACGCCGCCCGACGGCGCAGCCAACCCTGGGCCGGCACCGACCGCCAGGTGCGCGGTCGCGTCATGGCGCTGCTGCGCGAGGCGCGCGGCCCGGTGCCGGACGCGGCGGTCGACGCCGTCTGGTCCGACGCCCGCCAGCTCGAGCGCTGCGTCGACGGCCTGGTGGCCGACGGTCTCGTCGCGCGGATCCCGGGCCCCGGCCCGGACGACCCGGTGAGCTACCGCCTGCCCGCCTGACGCGATCCGGCCCGGTGCCAACATCCATGCGCGACCATGGCCGCATGCGACTGTTCCCGATGCCCCGGGACGCCCTCGCCGCGTTCGGCTCGACCGGCGTCACGATGGACTTCCTTCCGCGTGTCGTGGACGGCAGCGAGTGGCGAACGGCCAGGCACGGGGGATCGGACCGGGGACGCTCGTCGTCTGGGAGCCCGGCGAGGTGCACCAGACCCAGGCGTCGTCCGCGATGACGGCGGTCGTCGTCGAGGTCACGGGAACGCTCGAGCTCGACGCGCACTTCCCCGAGCCCTGAGCGTGCCCACCTGACGGGCTGGCGGGCTGGCGGGCTGGCGCGGCGGTCCCGGTCAGTCCAGCTCGAGCAGCATCCGGGTGTTGCCGAGCGTGTTGGGCTTCACGCGGGCCAGGTCCAGGAACTCGGCGACACCGTCGTCGTGCGAGCGCAGCAGCTCGGCGTAGACCTCGAGGGTCACGGGCGTGCCCTCGATGGGCTCGAACCCGTGCGCGGCGAAGAAGTCGACCTCGAAGGTCAGGCAGAACACTCGGTGCAGGCCGAGCTCGCGCGCGCGGCCGACGAGGGCCTCGAGCAGCGCGTGCCCGACTCCGTGCCTGCGCCGCGACCGGTCGACCGCGAGCGTGCGGATCTCGGCGAGGTCCTGCCACATGACGTGCAGCGCGCCGCAGCCGATGACATCGGGCGCGTGATCCACCGCCGCATCCGCCACGACGAACTCCTGGACCGCCTCGTAGTACCCGACCCACTCCTTCGCGAGCAGGATCCGCTCCTCGGCGTACGGCTGCACCAGCTCGCGGATGACGGGGACGTCCGCGGGGAGGGCCGGCCGGACTCGGATGGGTGGGGTGCTCACGCCCCCAACCTACCGAGCGGACTCGCGCACCCCGTTCCGCGGTCGCTGCGCCCGGACGAGGTTGAGGAGGCCCGTCGCGGTCAGCTCGTCGACCACGAGGTCGGTGACCGTCCCGGCACGCAGCGCGGCGAGCAGCGGGACGATCTTGCCGTCACCGGCTGCGACGCACACGCGGCGTGGGATGCGCTGGAGGTCGGCGGGTGACGGCCCGGTGGCGCGCGCATTGAGCGGCACGTCCTTCCACGACCCGTCGGCCCGGATGAACACGGTGCACACGTCGCCGACCACTCCCTCGGCGTGCAGCACCGCGAGGTCCTGGGCGTCGAGGTAGCCCGCCGAGTACACGTGGCTGGGGAGGGTTCCGACCACGGCCCCGACCGAGAAGACGGCCAGGTCGGCGCGCGCCTGCACCTCGAGCACGCGCCGCACGGACCGTTCGCGCCACATGGCCTGCTTGGTGTCGGTGTAGTCGAAGAACGCGGGCACCGAGAAGTGGTGCACGGTCGCGCTGAAGGCGGTCCCGAAGCTCGAGATGAGGTCGCTCGCGTACTCGAGGCCCCCGTTGTGGAGGTTCGCGGCGCCGTTGAGCTGCACGACGATGCTGCCCCGGGTCGGCTTCGGGGTGAGGTGGCGCGAGACGGCAGCGAGGGTCGTGCCCCAGGCGACGCCCAGCACCATGTCGGACTCGAACCACGAGCTCAGCAGCCGGGCGGCGGCCCGCGCGACCTGGTCGAGGCGCTCGTTGTCGCCCGACGAGTCGGGCACCGGGACGACGTAGGCGTCGATCCCGAACGAGGCCTTGATGGAGCGGCCGAGCCCTGGTGCACGGGTGCTCGCCGGCCGCAGCGTGATCTCGACGAGGCCGGTGTCGCGCGCGCGCTTGATGAGCCGCGACACGGTCGACCTCGACGTGCCGAGATGCCGCGCGATCACCTCCATCTTGAGGTCCTGGAGGTAGTACATCGAGGCCGCACGGAGCACGTCCTGCTCGCGGTCTCCGGGCGGCTCGTTGGCCGCACGTTCGTGCACAAGGGTTGCGCGTTCGTTCGTCATTCACCGAAGATACCCATCAGGCCCGGGTTAGACACTGCCCGGGCCGAAGAAACGACGGTAGGAGTCGGCACACATGAGGACTGCAGCGCTGACGCCTGGACTGCGCGAGGACGCGTTCGCCGCCATGCGGGCGAGCACCGAGGCCGGCGGCGAGCTCGACGTCCTCGTGATCGGTGGCGGCGTGACGGGCGCCGGCGTCGCGCTCGACGCCGTGACGCGCGGCCTGTCCACCGCCGTGGTGGAGGCCCAGGACTGGGCGGGCGGCACGTCGAGCCGATCGAGCAAGCTCGTGCACGGCGGCCTGCGCTACCTGCAGATGCTCGACTTCCACCTCGTCCGCGAGGCGCTCACCGAGCGCGACCTCCTGCTCTCCCGCATCGCACCCCACCTCGTCAAGCCCGTCAGCTTCCTGTACCCGCTCGAGCACCGGGTCTGGGAGCGGGCGTACGTCGGCGCCGGCGTCGCGCTCTACGACACGCTCGCGAGCTTCTCAGGCCACAAACGCCCGATGCCCCTCCACCGCCACCTGACGCGCAAGGGCATGGAGCGCCGCTTCCCCGACCTGCGGCACGACGCCGCGATCGGCGCGATCGAGTACTGGGACGCGAGCGTCGACGACGCTCGGCTCGTGTCGACCCTGATCCGCACGGCAGTCTCGTACGGCGCACACGCCGCGTCCCGCACGCAGGTCGTCGGGCTGCAGACCACGTCGGGCGGCGCAGTCACGGGCGCCGAGCTCGTCGACCTCGAGACCGGCGACCACCTCGACGTGCGTGCTCGCCAGGTCATCAACGCCACCGGGGTGTGGACCGAGCAGACCGAGGCGCTGGCCGGCTCAGAGGGTGGGCTGCGGGTGCTCGCGAGCAAGGGCGTGCACATCGTGGTGCCGCGCGCGCGGATCGAGGGCAGCACCGGGCTGATCCTGCAGACCGAGAAGTCGGTCCTGTTCATCATCCCGTGGTCGCGCTACTGGGTCATCGGCACCACCGACACCCCGTGGACGCTCGAGCTGCAGCACCCGGTCGCGACGGCGGCCGACATCGAGTACATCCTCGAGCACGCCAACGCCGTGCTGTCCCGGCCGCTGACGCGCGAGGACATCATCGGCTCGTGGGCCGGCCTGCGCCCCCTGCTCCAACCGGGCACCAAGGCGGGCACGTCGTCGGCCAAGGTGTCGCGCGAGCACACCGTCGCGAGCCCTGCCCCGGGCCTGACCGTCATCGCCGGGGGCAAGCTCACGACCTACCGCGTCATGGCCAAGGACGCGGTCGACTTCGCGCTCGGCTCCCGAGCGACGAGCCTGCCGTCGATCACCGACCACGTCCAGCTCGTGGGCGCGGAGGGGCTCCAGGTGCTCCAGCGCCAGAGCCGCTCGATCGGGCAGAAGTACGGTTGGGACCGGGCGCGCCTGGACCACCTGCTGCACCGCTACGGCGGTCTGCTCGGCGAGCTGCTCGAGATCGTCGACGCGAACCCGTCGCTCGGCACCGCGCTCCAGCACGCACCCGCCTACATCGGGGCGGAGATGGTGTACGCCGCGAGCCATGAGGGGGTGCTCCACCTCGACGACATCCTCATGCACCGCACGCGCCTCAACTACGAGCAGGCCGACAAGGGGGTCGCCGCGCTCGACGAGATCGCCGACCTCGTCGCGCCGGTCCTCGGCTGGGATGCCGAGCGGCGCACGACCGAGATCGACGCCTACCGCGAACGGGCCGAGGCAGAGGACGCCGCGGCGCTCGAGCCCGACGATGCGAGCGCAGAGGCCGTCCGGCTGCGCGCCGCCGACCTCGCCCCTCTCGTGGACCAGTCGCTGCCACCCCGGCACTGACGACCGCGGGACCGACGACAGTCCGGGCGGGCAGACCCCGACCGCCTGGACCGCTGTACCCAGGGGCATGCAGTGCATCAGCGTTCGTCAGTGTTTCTCACAGTCAGCACCAGCCCCGTCGTCCCCGGTCCCCGGGCGGCGGGACCCCCTCAAGGAAGAGGTCGACCGTGGACACCATCTCTATCGGCACATTCATGACATCCGAGATCATCGGGACCGCGGTCCTGATCCTGCTCGGGTGCGGGGT
>JAYTSH010000247.1:0-3399 GCA_043745755.1 Cellulomonas sp.
GCTCGAGCTGCTCAGCGACGAGGGTGCCGAGACCTCCGGTCAGCCGACAGGCGCGTCCACCCGATGAGCTTGCTGCACAAGATCCTCCGCACGGGTCGGGTCGCCGAGCCTGACCTGCCGGGCCCTTCTCTCCAGCTCGCAGCCGGTGCTGCGTCCGCTGCGCCCGGACCGCTCACGGGGTCCCTCCAGCTGCGTCACGTCGACGCGGGCTCGTGCAACGGGTGCGAGCTGGAGATCGGCTCGGCGTTCGGTCCGGTCTACGACGCGGAGCGGTACGGCCTGCGGCTCGTGGCGTCGCCGCGGCACGCCGACGCGCTCCTCGTGACCGGGCCCGTGACGCGCAACATGGCCGACCCGTTGCGCGCGGTGTACGACGCCACGCCCAACCCCAAGCGAGTCGTCGCGGTCGGCGACTGCGCGATGAGCTGCGGCGTCTTCGCGGGCGGCCACGGGGTCGAGGGTGCGGTCGGCGACATCGTGCCCGTCGACGTCGAGGTCCCGGGCTGCCCGCCCACGCCCGAGGCGCTCATCGCGGCACTGCGCGGGCTGACCGGCAGATGAGCGTCGTCGGAGTCGGGCTCGCCGTGGTCGCCGCCACAGCGCTCGTAGGGGCGGCGGCCGGCGGGTTGGCACCTACCCGCACGCGTCCGCTCGTCACCGGCGCGGCGACCGCGGTCGTGGGCGTCGGCGGGGTGCTCGCAGGTGTCGCTGCGCTCGGCGGTCAGACCTGGTCGTTGACCGTCGCACACCTGCTCCCGCTGGCCGAGACGACGTTCGCCGTCGACGCGCTGTCCGGAGCATTCCTCCTGCTCATCGGTGCGGTGGCGATCGCAGCCGGCATCTACGGCGTCGGCTACACGAGCCCCGGCGGCGCGCACGCGACCGACGAGGACGATGCCCCGCGGGACCACGACCCGGCGGGCACGCACGGCGGTGCCGGAGCGCACGACGAGCCGTCGGGACCCGCAACCGCAGCCGCGTCCAGGACCGCCCAGGCGGTGCTCCCGCTGTTCGTCGCTGCGATGCTGCTGGTGCCGGCTGCGGCCAGCGTCAGCACGCTGCTGGTCCTGTGGGAGCTCATGGCCTTGACGTCCCTGGTCCTCGTGCTCGCCGAGCACCGGCTGCGCCGGTCCGTACGCGACGCGGGCCTCTGGTACGCGGGCATGACGCACGCCGGCCTCGTCGCGATCATGCTCGGGCTCGTCGTGCTCGCCGCCGGCGCGGGCGGCGAGTCGTTCGCAGCGATGCGCGCCGGCTCGGCTGGGCTGTCACCAGCGACCGCCTCGTGGGTCTTCGTCCTGGTCTTCCTGGGCTTCGGCTCCAAGGCCGGCATGGTGCCGCTGCACGTCTGGCTCCCGCGCGCGCACCCCGAGGCCCCCAGCCACGTGTCGGCGTTGATGTCGGCGGCCATGGTGACGCTCGGGGTGTACGGGATCATCCGCGTCGGCTTCGACCTGCTGAGGGGTGGCGACGCCTGGTGGTGGCTGGTGGTCCTCGCGGTCGGCGCCGTCTCCGCGCTGTACGGCGTGCTGCAGGCCAGCGTCGCGGCGGACCTCAAGCGTCTCCTCGCGTACTCGACGACCGAGAACGTCGGCCTGATGCTCATGGGCATCGGTGCTGCCGGGGTCTTCGCGGCCGAGGGGAACCGGGTCCTCGCGGGGCTGCTCCTGGCCGCCGCGGTGCTGCACGCGGTCAACCACGCGGCGTTCAAGGCGCTGCTGTTCTTCGGCGCCGGGTCCGTGCTGCGCTCGACCGGGCTGCGCGACCTCGACCGTCTCGGCGGGCTCGTGTCCCGCATGCCGGTCACGACAGCGATGTTCGCCGTCGGCGCGCTCGGTGCGGCCGGGCTGCCGGCCGGGAACGGCTTCGTCTCGGAGTGGCTGCTGCTGCAGGGACTCATCCACAGCGTCAACGGCGCGACGGGGCCCTCGGTCGTCGTGGCGCTCAGCATGCCGCTCGCGGTGGCCGTTGTCGCCCTGACGGCCGGCCTCGGCGTGGCGACGTTCGTGAAGGCGTTCGGTGTCGGATTCCTGGCGCGGCCCCGGTCAGCGGCTGCCACCGGCGCGACCGAGAGCCCGCTGAGCATGCGGGTCGGCATGGGTCTGGCCGCGGCGGCGTGCACAGTCCTCGCCTTGGCTCCGGCGGTCGCTGGCGCGCCGCTCGGTCGCCTGCTGGACGTCCTGCCGTCCGTGCGGGACGGCGCGCCGCTGGCCCGCAGTGACGTGTCGCTGCGCCTCACGGGGATCGCCGGCTCGATGTCGCCGCTGCTGATCGTCGTCGGGCTGCTCGTCGCGGGACTCGGGGCGGCGGCTCTCGTGCGTCGGGTGACGCGCGGTGCACCGCGTCGAGCCACGCCGGTGTGGGGCGGCGGGAGCACGCGCCTGAGCCCGCGGATGGAGTACACGGCGACGTCGTTCGCCGAGCCCCTGACCCGCGTGTTCGACGACGTGCTGAGGCCGGAGAAGGACATCGACGTCACGCCGTTCGCCGAGTCGGAGTTCCTCATCGCGAGCATCAGCTACCGCCAACGCGTCCCCGACCGGGTCGAGGCACGGTTGTACCCGCCGCTGCTCGCCGCGGTCCGCCGATGGGGCCAGTGGTCGCGGGGGATCGCCAACGGCAGCGTGCACCGCTACCTGGCGTACGGGTTCATCGGGCTGCTCGTGGTCCTCGTCGTCGTCGGGATCACGTCATGACCGCAGCAGCCATGGTCGGCGTGCTCGTCCAGGTCGTCGTCGTCGTCGGCGGGGCACCGCTGCTGGTCGGGCTCATGCGGCAGGTGCGGGCGGTGCTCGAGGGCCGCGCGGGCGCCGGCATCGGCCAGCCGTGGCGTGACCTGCGCAAGCTCCTGAAGAAGGAGGCGATCCGACCCGAGGGAACCAGCTGGGTCTTCACCTCTGGGCCGCTGGTGCTGTTGGCCTCGACCCTGGTCATCGCCGTTGTCGCACCGTTCGTCTCGACCGCGTCACCCCTCGACGGTGTCGCGGACCTGTTCGCGGTGGTCTCGCTCCTGCTGCTCGGCACCGTCGCGCTGACGCTCGCTGGTCTCGACACGGGCACGGCGTTCGGCGGCATGGGGTCGAGCCGGGAGGTGACGATCGCGGCTCTGGCCGAGCCCACGATCCTGCTCGCCGGTTTCGCCCTGTCGGCCCGGGTCGGGTCGTCGAACCTGGCGGACATCGTGGCGGGCACCCTGGCCGCGCCCGCGCAGGTCCTCTCACCGGCCACCCTGCTGGCAGCGGTGGCGTTCGCGGTCGTGGTCATCGCCGAGGCCGGACGTCTCCCGGTCGACAACCCGGCCACCCACCTCGAGCTGACGATGATCCACGAGGCGATGATCCTCGAGTACGCCGGGCGCGACCTGGCCGTCGTCGAGCTCGCATCCGCGATGCGCCTGAC
>JAYTSH010000248.1:0-8673 GCA_043745755.1 Cellulomonas sp.
TGCCACCCAGTTGGTCAGGAGCTGAGCTCCGGCGTCGCCGGACTTCTCCGGGTGGAACTGGGTCGCTGCGAGCGGGCCGTTCTCGACCGCAGCGACGAACGGGCCACCGTGATCGGCCCACGTCACCAGCGGCGCCGCGAAGCGCTCACGGTCGACCGTCTCGGACAACGGGAACGAGCGGGCCGCGTACGAGTGCACGAAGTAGAAACGCTGGTCATCGACGCCCGCGAAGAGCGCCGAACCCTCGGCGGCGTCCACGGTCGCCCAGCCCATGTGCGGGACGACCTGCGCCTCGAGCCGTTCGACGAGGCCCGGCCACTCTCCTAGACCCTCGGAGTGGACGCCGTGCTCGTCACCGGCAGTGAACATGACCTGCATCCCGACGCAGATGCCGAGGACCGGCCGCCCGCCGGCGAGCCGGCGGTCGATGATCTGGTCCCCGCGCACGCCGCGCAGCCCGGCCATCACCGCGGCGAACGCGCCGACGCCGGGGACGACGAGACCGTCGGCCTCGGCTGCGGCCCGTGCGTCGGCCGTCAGGTCGACAGCCGCGCCGACGCGCTCGAGTGATCGGACCGCCGATCGGACGTTGCCGAAGCCGTAGTCGAGGACGACGACGCGGGGCTGGCTGGGCACGGGTCCAGGCTACCGGCGCGGCCCGCGGGTCGACGACGCCAGCATCCGCATCGCCTTCCAGCGCGAGAGCCCGACGCTGGTGACGACACCGTCGAGGTCGCGGACGCTCACGCCACCGAGGAGCAGGTCCTCGAGGACCGACGGCGCATCCGACAAGACGAGGCCTGCGGGCAGCTCGTCCCCCTGTTCGCCGGCCGTCCACCGGGTGGCGGTGATCTGGCTCGCTCGCCGCTCCAGCAGCACGACCGGGACAGCCTTGAGCAGCTTCGAGATCGCCGCTGCGCCCGAGGCGCCCGCGCGCGGGTCGCGCAAGAGGGCCAGGGCACCCACCGGTGACGGCACCACGTCGACATCGACAGTGGCCAGCGAGCACGCCGCCGCCAGCGGACCCGCCGCAGCGACCTGCGTGACGACGAGCGCGACAGTCACCGGGTCGTCGGCCGACTGGGTGAGCGAGGACAGGTCGTCCGGGATCGTCAGGTCGTCGGGGAACCCGTCCGCCGGCGGCAGCGGGCGCTGCGGGAGCGCGTCGTCGGGCAACGAGCCCTCCAGATCGCCACTCACAAGGTGCCCTTGGTGCTCGGGATCCCCTGGACACGGAGGTCGAGCTCGACCGCGCTCCGCAGCGCGCGCGCAAACGCCTTGAACTGTGCCTCGACGATGTGGTGCGGATCGCGACCCGCGAGCACGCGCACGTGGAGGCAGATGCCGGCGTGGTACGCGATCGACTCGAAGACGTGACGCGTCAGCGACCCCGTGAAGTGTCCACCGATGAGGTGGTGCTCCTGGCCGGCCGGCTCGCCCGAGTGGACGAGGTACGGCCGACCCGACACATCGACGACGGCCTGGGCGAGCGCCTCGTCGAGCGGCACGAGCGCGTCGCCGAACCGGGAGATGCCCTTCTTGTCCCCCAGTGCCTGGCGCAGCGCCTCACCGATCGCTATCGCGACGTCCTCGACCGTGTGGTGCACGTCGATGTGCGTGTCTCCGGTCGCCCGGACCGTGAGGTCGATGAGCGAGTGCTTGCCGAACGCCGTCAGCATGTGGTCGTAGAAGCCGACAGTCGTGGAGATGTCGGTGATGCCGGTCCCGTCGAGGTCGAGCTCGACGAGGACGCTCGACTCGCTCGTCGTCCGCTCGATGCGCCCGGTCCGCGTGCCTGTGGTCACAGCCCTGCCACCTCCACCAGGGCGTCCTTGAACGCCGCCGTCTCCTGCGGCGTGCCGACCGACACGCGCAGCCATCCGTCCGGGCCGGTCTCTCGGATGAGGACCCCCCGGTCGAGCAGACCCTGCCAGATCCCGTGCCGATCGTCGAACATCCCGAACAGGACGAAGTTCGCGTCGGAGTCGGCGACCCGCAGCCCGCGGCCCCGGAGCCACCCGACGAGCGCGTCCCGCTCGGCCCGCAGCGCGTCGACCTGGGCCATGAGCGCGGGTGCGTGGCGCAGCGCGGCGCGAGCGACGGCCTGCGTGACCGCGGACAGGTGGTAGGGCAGTCGCACGACCCGCAACGCGTCGATGAGCTCGACCGACGCGGCGAGGTAACCGACCCGGGCACCGGCGAGGCCGAAGGCCTTAGACATCGTGCGGCTCACGGCGAGGTGTGGGTGGTGCGCGAGCAGCTCGAGCGCCGAGGCGGTGCCGGCGCGGCGGAACTCGCCGTACGCCTCGTCGACCACCACGACGCAACCGCCCCGAACGGCCGCCGCGGCGTCGAGCACGACCTTGACCGTGGCGAGCGGCAGCGCGGTCCCGGTCGGGTTGTTCGGGCTCGCGAGCAGCACGACCGTGGGCGCCAGCTCGGCGATCGTCGCGCGCGCGACGTCCGGGTCGAGACCGAAGTTCTCGTCGCGGCGCCCCGCGACCCACCCGGTGAACGTGTCGCGTGCGTACTCGGGGTACATCGAGTACGTCGGGGCGAACGACAGCGCGGTCCGTCCGGGGCCGCCGAACGCCTGCAGGAGGTGCAGCATGACCTCGTTCGAGCCGTTCGCAGCCCACAGCTGACCAGGCTCCAGCTCGACACCCGACTCGACGCGCAGGTAGGCCGCCAGATCCTGGCGCAGGGCGAGGAAGTCCCGGTCTGGGTAGCGGTTGAGAACCCCGGCCGCGACCGCGACGTCGCGGGCGATGTCCGCGACGACGTCGGGGCTGGGCGCGTACGGGTTCTCGTTGACGTTGAGCGCGTAGGGCACGTCGAGCTGAGGGGCGCCGTAGGGCTCGATGCCGACGAGCTCGTCGCGCAGAGGCAGCGCTGGGCGGGCGGGGGGAACGGTCACGCCCCGATCGTAGCCAACGGTGCCACGCCTACGATCGACCGATGACCTCGCCCTCGCTCGACGCCGTTGCGCCCGCACACCAGGGCGTCGACCGGATTGCCCTGCGCGCGCAGGCCGAGGTCGCCCTGCGCGCGCTCGTGGGCCGCGACGACGCCACGCTGCGCGAGGACCAGTGGGTCGCGGTCGAGGCGCTCGTCGTCGACCGCCGACGTGCGCTCGTCGTGCAGCGCACGGGGTGGGGCAAGTCGGCGGTGTACTTCGTCGCGACCGCGCTGCTGCGCGCGGGGGCCGCCGGTGGGCCGCCGTCGGGCCCGACCGTGATCATCTCGCCGCTGCTCGCCCTCATGCGCAACCAGGTCGCAGCCGCCGCGCGCGTGGGCATTCGCGCCGAGACGATCAACTCCGCGAACGTCACCGACTGGGACGGTGTGCACGCCCGGGTCGCCGCGGGAGAGGTCGACGTGCTGCTCGTCTCCCCGGAACGGCTCAACAACCCCGGCTTCCGCGACGAGGTGCTCCCCCACCTCGCGGCCGACGCCGGCCTCGTCGTGATCGACGAGGCCCACTGCATCTCGGACTGGGGGCATGACTTCCGCCCCGACTACCGGCGCATCCGCACGCTGCTCGCGGACCTGCCCGACGGCATCCCCGTGCTGGCCACGACCGCGACCGCGAATGCGCGCGTGACAGCCGACGTCGCCGAGCAGCTGGCCGCGACGGGGCACCGCGCCGGCTCGGCGTCGGGGTCGGGCCTCGAGGACGTGCTCGTGCTGCGTGGCGCGCTCGACCGCGAGAGCCTGCACCTCTCGGTCGCGCTGCTCCCCGACACGTCGGCCCAGCTCGCATGGCTCTCGCACAACCTCCCTCGCATCGACGGGTCAGGCATCGTGTACTGCCTCACTGTCGCCGCGGCGCAACAGGTGACCGAGCACCTGCGGGGCGTCGGGCTCGACGTCCGGGCCTACACCGGGCAGACCGATCCGGCTGAACGCGAGGCAGCTGAGGCCGACCTGCTCGCGAACCGCGTCAAGGCGCTCGTCGCGACCTCGGCGCTAGGGATGGGCTTCGACAAGGGCGACCTCGCCTTCGTGGTGCACCTCGGCGCGCCGCCGTCGCCGATCGCGTACTACCAGCAGGTTGGGCGGGCCGGACGCGCGACCGAGCGCGCCGAGGTCGTTCTGCTCCCCGGTCGCGAGGACCACGCGATCTGGGACTACTTCGCGTCGATGGCCTTCCCGCCGCAGGTCGAGGTCCGTGCCGCGCTCGCCGCGCTCGAGGCCCACGGCACGCTCTCGACGGCCGCCCTCGAGCCGCATGTGAGCCTGCGTCGCAACCGCCTCGAGCTCATGCTCAAGGTGCTCGACGTGGACGGCGCCGTGCACCGCGTCAAGGGCGGCTGGCAGTCGACCGGCCAGCCGTGGCAGTACGACACGGATCGCTATGAGCGCGTGGCCGCCGCGCGCCAGGCCGAGCAGCGGGCGATGGTCGACTACGTGCGCGGCGACGGGTGCCGGATGGCCTTCCTGCGCCACGCGCTGGACGACCCCGAGCTCGACGGGCCAGGTGGCGACGCGTGGCGTTGCGGTCGGTGCGACCGCTGCGGCGGGGCGTCAGCGGGAGCAGTGCCCGATGAGCGCGAGGTGGAAGCGGCCCGCGAGCGCCTCGCTGTGCCGGGCCTCGAGGTCACGACCCGCTCGATGTGGCCGTCCGGAATGGCCACGCTCGGGGTGGAGCTCCGTGGCCGGATCACCGCAGATGAGTCGGCCTCCACCGGGCGCGCCGTCGCACGGCTCGACGGGATCGGTTGGGGCGGACTGCTGCGCGACCTCTTCACGCCGACCATGGACCCAGGCGCGCCGCTCGACGAGCTGCCCGTCGCGCTGCGTCAGCCCGTGCTGGACGTGCTCGCTGCCTGGAACCCGATGCCTGCGCCCGCCGGCGTCGTCGTCGTCAAGTCCGCGACCCGGCCGGGACTGGTGCGGCACCTCGCCGAGGGCGTCGCGCGTCAGCTCGGGGTGCCCGTCGTCGGGGCGGTCCGACCGGTGGCGGGTTCCGCGCCGGGGCGGCACGACGTCAACTCCGCGCAGCGGCTCGCGGGCGTCGTGCAGCGGCTCGAGCTCGACCTGTCCCCCGCAGCCGCGGCCGGTCTCCACGGCCGATCGGTCGTGCTGGTCGACGACCGCACCGACTCCGGGTGGACCCTGACGGTCGCAGCCAGGCTGCTTCGGCACGCGGGGGCGTCCGCCGTGCACCCGTTCGTTCTCGGCGTCGGCTGATCCGGTCTCAGTCGCAGCCTTGGCCTCGGCCGTTGCACCAGGACGATGGTCCGGCGCGCGCTCTCGGTGTGCAGCAATACGTTCGAACCACCCGGGGGCTGCGACCCATGGCCCCCTGTCGAGGAGGAACCATGAACAGCACCATGAAGGCCGCTGTCGTCCACTCGTTCACCGACGACCTCACGATCGACGAGGTCACCATCCCGACGCCGGGCCGCCACGAGGCCCTGGTGAAGGTCGAGTACACCGGCGTCTGCCACACCGACCTGCACGCCGCCCACGGCGACTGGCCGGTCAAGCCCACCCCGCCGTTCACCCCCGGCCATGAGGGTGCCGGCACCGTCGTGGCGGTCGGCGACGACGTCACACGGGTCAAGGTCGGCGACCGGGTCGGCAATGCCTGGCTCGCGACCGCCTGCGGCGAGTGCGAGTACTGCGAGACGGGCTGGGAGACGCTCTGCCCGAACCAGAAGAACAGCGGCTACGCGGTCGACGGGTCGTTCGGCCAGTACATGATCGTCGACTCTCGCTACTGCCCGCTGATCCCGGACGGCGTCGACATGGCGGCCGTCGCGCCGATCCTGTGCGCCGGCGTCACGGTCTACAAGGGGCTGAAGATGACCGACACCAAGCCGGGTGAGTGGGTGCTGATCTCCGGCATCGGCGGGCTCGGCCACATCGCCGTGCAGTACGCCGTCGCGATGGGGCGGCGGGTCGCAGCGGTCGATGTCGACGACGCCAAGCTCGACCTGGCCACGCGGCACGGCGCCGAGGTGGTCGTCAATGCGAGCACCGAGAATGACCCCGCGGCCAAGATCGCCGAGCTGACCGGCGGCGGCGTGCACGGCGCACTTGTCACCGCCGTCAACGCCCATGCGTTCCCGCAGGCTGTCGGAGCGCTGCGCCGCGGTGGCACGGTGTCCCTCGTCGGGCTCCCGCCCGAGCAGTTCCCGCTCGACATCTTCACCACCGTCCTGTTCGGGCTCACCGTGCGCGGTTCCATCGTCGGGACCCGCAAGGACATGGAGGAGGCGCTCGACTTCTTCGCACGCGGCAAGATCGACCCCACCTTCACGATCCGGCCGATGGGCGACATCAACGCGATCTTCAGCGAGATGGAGGCGGGCGCGATCGACGGGCGCGTCGTCATGGACATGCGCTGACGCTCGTCGTCCGCCAGCTTCATCGCACGCCACCCTCCGCGCGGCAGCACAGCAGCGACGCCCACCCCGATCAGTCGAGGTGGGCGTCGCTGCCGTGGTGCGGTGGCAACCAGTCAGAACCGGGCGCGGACAGCCTCGGCGTGCGCGGGCAGGCCCTCGGCTTCGGCGAACGCGACGATCCGGTCCGTCACCTCCTTGAGCGCAGCGGCGTCGTACTCGATGACCTGGACGGCCCGGACGAACGAGTGCACCCCGAGACCGCTCGCGAAGTGCGCGCAGCCACCCGTCGGCAGCACGTGGTTCGAGCCGGCCATGTAGTCCCCGAGCGAGACTGGCGAGTAGGGCCCGACGAAGATGGCGCCCGCGCTCGTCACCCGGTCCGCAAGGGCCGCTGCGTCGGCGGTCTGGATCTCGAGGTGCTCGGCTCCGTACGCGTTGACGACCTCGAGGCCGGCCTCCAGGTCGTCGACCAGCACGATCGCCGACTGGGTTCCGGACAGTGCCGTCTGGACGCGTACCGAGTGCCGGGTCGCCGCGGCGCGGTCGACAAGCTTCGCCTCGACCTCACCCGCGAGCTCGACGGACGGCGTGACGAGGACGGCGGCCGCGAGGGGGTCGTGCTCGGCCTGGGAGATGAGGTCGGCCGCGACGTGGACCGGATCGGCGCCACCGTCGGCCAAGATCGCGATCTCCGTCGGCCCCGCCTCTGCGTCGATGCCCACAACACCGCGCACGAGTCGCTTGGCGGCCGCAACCCACACGTTCCCCGGGCCGGTGATGACGTCGACCGGCTCGCACAGCGTCTCGCCGTCGACGGCTTCAGTGCCCGCGGCGCCGTAGGCGAACATCGCAATCGCCTGCGCACCGCCCACCGCATACACCTCATCGATACCGAGCAGCGCGCACGTCGCGAGCACGACCGCGTCGGGCAGCCCGCCGGCGGACTTCTGCGGGGGCGACGCGACCGCGAGCGAGCCGACGCCGGCTGCTTGGGCGGCGACGACGTTCATGACGACCGACGACGGGTAGACCGCAAGTCCACCGGGCACATACAGCCCGACCCGGCGGACCGGGATCCAGCGCTGGCGTACCTGCGCGCCGGGTGCGAGGTCCACTGTGAACGCTGCCGGTCGCTGCGCCGCGTGCACGGTCCGAACCCGCAGGATCGTCTCGTCGAGGGCTTCGCGCACGGTCGGGTCGAGCGCACCGACAGCCGCGGCGATCGCCTCGGCGGGGACGCGCAGGTGCTCCGGACGCACACCGTCGAACCGCTCCGCAAGGTCCCGCAGCGCCGCAGCACCGCGTGCGCGCACGTCGGCGAGGATCGGCGCAACCGTCGTGGTGGCGGCCTCGACGTCCACCTCGGCGCGCGGCAGGGCCGCGAGCAGCTCGCGACGGGACAGGGTGCGACCGCGCAGGTCGATCCGGGAGATCACGGGTCCCAGTCTACCGATCGATCTCGCGCCGGTGCAGGCCCTCCCAGGCCGCGACCCGGTCGGTGCCGACGCCGGGACGCGCCGTCCGCGACACTGTCCTCATGAGCACACCACCCCCGTCACCGGACGACGTCACGCCGATCTCCGACGAGTCGATCCGACTCGGCCAGTTCCTCAAGCTCGCGGGACTCGCCGAGTCGGGAGCGCAGGCACGCGAGCTGCTGGACGACGGCGTCGTGAGCGTCAACGGCGAGGCCGAGTTCCGGCGCGGGCGCCAGCTGCGGCGCGGCGACGTGGTGGTCGTGGACCAGCCGCAGGGGCCCGTTCGTTCGGTCGTCGGCTGAGATCTACCGGACAGTGCCCATCAACCGGTCGACCGCGAGGTGCAGCACGATCCGCTCGGCCTGGAACTCGAGCCGGCGATAGCGCACCGCGTAGGCCTCGACCGCCTCCGCGACGTCCGCCGTATCGCGCGACAGCGTGATGCTCCCCTCGAGGGTGAGCCATCGCTGGCCGTCGAACTGGCACAGGGCAGCCCGCGCGCTCGCCCCGGCGGTCACGGCACGTTCGACGTTGCTGGCCTTGACTGACGTGACCCTCGTCGTGATGCGTGCCCGACCGGCTCCGGCGTCCCACGTGAAAGCGACCGGGACCACGTGGGGGGAACCGTTCGCGCGCAGTGTCGTGAGCGTCGCGAGCTGGCGATGGGTGACGAAGTCCAGCTGGTCTGCCGACAGTGCGATCACGAGCGGGAGTCTAGGTCTGCTCGGTCCGGCCGGGCGCGTCAGCCCGCCTGGAGACAGCTCGCGCCGAGCAGCGCCTTGAGATCCCCGAAGAGCGCGGGCGAGCGCTCGACGCGCAGACCCTCGTCGAGTCGCATG
>JAYTSH010000249.1:0-5920 GCA_043745755.1 Cellulomonas sp.
GCGTGGGGGATGGGCTCGCACGCCTTCGGCGCCGTCCAGGACGTGCGCGCCGACCGCGAGGGCGGGATCGGCTCGGTCGCGACGGTTCTCGGCGCGCACGCGACGGTCGTCGCCTCGACCTTCGCCTACGTGCTCGCGTCGGCGGTCCTCCTCGCGGTGCCGTGGCCAGGGTGGCTCGCCGCGCTGCTCTCGCTGCCGTACGCGGCCAACGCCGCCGCGTCCTGGTCGGTGCGCGACGCGGACTGTGAGCGGGCCAACCGCGGTTGGCGACGGTTCCTCTGGCTCAACCTGGTCACGGGCTTCGGCGTGACGATGCTGCTGATCGCGGTCGCCCGCACCTGACGGCTGAAGCCCGGACGACCTACGCGAACAGAGCGCTGACCTGCTGCCGGCAGTGCACGGTGCGCCTCGGGGTGTCTAACCTGGACGGACGTCCGGGGATGAACCCGTCATCGAGGTAGGCACACCGTGATCTGGATCATCCTGGCGATCGTCGCGGGTGTCGTCGTCGCATTCATCGTCGCTGCGGTCATCGGTGCGATCACGCGCGCCGTCGGCCG
Source organism: Cellulomonas sp. (assembly GCA_043745755.1). Classification (GTDB taxonomy): domain Bacteria; phylum Actinomycetota; class Actinomycetes; order Actinomycetales; family Cellulomonadaceae; genus Cellulomonas_A. The sequence continues at coordinate 561 of JAYTSH010000249.1, forward strand.
CGGGTCCCCCGTTGCTGCCGATCTGGCCCGGCGCTCGCGCCGGCCGCTGCGCGCGGCCCTCGTGGTGATCGGAGTGTGGCTCGGGTTGCGCCAGGCGACCGCCTCGTCGGCGTGGGTCGTCGACGTGGAGCACGCGCTGCTGATCCTGCTCATCGTGGCGACCGCCTGGCTCATCGGGACGCTCGCGTTCGTCGCGGAGGACGCGGCGTTCCTGCGGTTCCGCATCGACGTCCCCGACAACCGGCACGCCCGCCGCGTCCGCACACAGATCGTGGTGCTGCGCCGGCTCACGGTCGTGATCCTCGTCCTCGGTGCGATCGCCGCCGCGCTGCTCACGTTCCCTGCGGCGCAGGCGTTCGGTGCTGGGCTGATCGCCTCGGCCGGGCTCATCTCGATCGTCGCGGGCCTCGCCGCGCAGAGCTCGCTCGCGAACGTGTTCGCCGGCCTCCAGCTCGCGTTCACGGACGCGATCCGCGTGGACGACGTCGTCGTCGTCGGCAATCAGTGGGGCCGCATCGAGGAGCTCACGCTCACCTATGTCGTCGTGCACGTGTGGGACGACCGGCGGCTCATCCTGCCGTCCACGCACTTCACGACGACTCCGTTCGAGAACTGGACGAGGCGTGCCTCGGACCTGCTCGGGACCGTCGAGCTCGACCTCGACTGGGCCGTGCCCATCGAGGCGATGCGCGCCGAGCTCGTCCGGCTGCTCGCCGTGACCGACCTGTGGGACCACCGCGTCGGCATCCTGCAGGTCACCGAGGCGACAGGTGGGCTGGTTCGCGTACGGGCCCTCGCGAGCGCGCCCGACGCCCCCACGCTGTTCGACCTGCGCTGCTACGTGCGCGAGGGGCTCGTGGCGTGGGTGCAGCGAACCGCGCCAGACGCGCTCCCGCGCACTCGGCTCGAGACTGTCGAGACGGCGGCCCCCCTCGCGGCAGCCGCACCGACCGTGACGTCACGCCGCCCCGACGAGCTGGCGATGACGCCGCCCCTCGGCACCGGGGAGCACGTGACCCGCCGCAGCGCCCGAGCGGCGGTCCAGCCCGACGCACCCGGGCCGGGAGACACGCAGCGCCTCGAGCTCGGCGCGCAGGACTCGCGGCTGTTCACCGGGAGCATCGATGCGATCGAGCGCTCGCGGGCCTTCGCCGGGCCGGGCGCCGAGGCGATCGCCGATCGCGAGCACGCGGCCCGCGAGTGGGACACGTGGGGCGGCGGGCCAGGTGGGCCGGTGACGGTCGTGGGTCCGCATGACTCCGCGCCGTCCGACCCTCCGATGCCTGAGACAGAGGCGTCGGCCGAGGGCGAGGCCCCGGCCGACGACACGCGCGACGTCCGGCGCGACTGACCTCAGCGGCGTCGCCGGCCCCCGGTGACCGCGCCGTAGATCAGGAACACGATGACCGCCCCCGCGATGGCGAGCAGCCACGTGCGGATCGAGAAGAACTCGCCGAGCCCGACCCCGAGCACCTGGCCGCCGATCCAGCCGCCCAGCACGGCACCCAGGACGCCGAGGACGAGCGTCAGGAGCCAGCCCGCGCCGTTGCGACCGGGGAGCAGCGCCTTGGCGATGACCCCCGCGATGAGGCCGAGCAGGAGGAACGCGAAAAAGCCCATGGGGATCAGCTCCGTTGTCGATCGATCGTTGGTGTCGGCAGTGAACCTCGCACACATGGACGATCCGCGCACCCCGAACGGGCCGGAGCCGGGCTCCGCCAAGCTACGGCACTCGCCCAGTCGAAGGGCGTCAGCACCGACACGATCGCTGCGGCGATCGGTGGCGCCGTGGCCAAGGCAAACCCCTCGCTGAGCAGCGCGCGGGCGCAGCAGATGGTCCAGCGCATGATCGACGGGTCCGGAATCACCGGGTCCGTCGGTGGAGCTGCCGGCGACAAGGACCACGACGGGGACAGCCACTGACGCGCCCCTGCACCTGACCCAGCAGGTTCACAGCGGCGACGGTCCGACCGCGCGTGTGCCGGCCGGACGCCGCTCGAGCGGAGCGACCAGTACGCTGCGCCCCATGCGTGGGTGGCTGCGACACGTCCCAGCGGCGGGTGGTGCATTACTGGCATGCTGCCTCCGTTGACTCCCACGACGTTGCTGACGTCATGGGTGCTCGACCCTCTGGGCGCGTCGCTCGCCGCGGCCCTCGTCGGCCTGTACGCCGTGGGGCTCGTCCGCGCGCGGCGCCGCGGCGTGCGGTGGCCCTGGCTGCGGAGTGTGGCCTTCCTGGTCATGGGCGTCGGCTCCCTCGTCTTCGCCACCTGCGGGGGGATCGCGGCGTATCGATCGTCGCTGTTCTGGGTGGGCGCGGTCCAGGCGACCGTGCTCTCGGCCGTGACACCCGTGGGTCTCGCGCTCGGCGACCCCGTCGCCCTGGCCGAGACGACGTGGGGTGACGCGAGGGTTCGGCAGCTGCGTCACGCGCTGCGCGGACCGGTTGCGCGCGTCCTCATGTTTCCCTTGGTGAGCTCGGCTCTCGCGATCGGGTCGCTGATCGTCGTCTTCTTCACCGGGTACTTCGTCTCGTCGACGTCCGATGCCCTCGTCCGAGCGGCGCTCGAGGCCCAGATGCTGGTGACGGGTTCGCTGTTCGTGCTCCCGCTGCTCGGCGAGGACTTGTTGCCGGCGTGGTGCACGCCTCCGGTGCGGGCGGTCATCGCGTTCGCCGACGGGCTTCTCGACGCGCTGCCGGGCATCTTCGTCATGACCGCGTCGCCGGTGCTGGCACGCGGAGCGGTGGGACTGACGACGCGGGCCTGGGGGCCCACGCCGGAGCTGGACCAGAAGCTCGGCGGAGGCGCGATGCTCCTGATCGCCGAGGTCGTCGGGCTGCCCGTGCTCGCGGCGATCATCGCGTCCTGGGTCCGCTCCGACGAGGCCGACGCGCGCGAGGTCGACGCCGCGCTCGATGCCCTCGCGCCGGAGTCGGTCGAACCTGAGCGCACCCGGCCCTGGTGGGAGACCGATCCCCGGTTCGCCGACCGGCAGGAGTGACCCGGGCAGCAAGCGGGCGGGACCGTCGGGGTTCATTGTGACGGCTGATCCAAGCGCTGGCCAGGCAGGCCACTCGATCTTCCCGATGACCTCGGCGCTGGCCACCGGTCGTGGAAGCCGTCGGGTCGGCCGCGGCCGGTCGTTCAGCAGATCTCTCGCCTGCCCGACGCCGACAGTGTCCTGACCTGGACAGATGCGGTGGGCCCCGTGGGGCTCGAACCCACGACCCGCGGATTAAAAGTCCGCTGCTCTACCGACTGAGCTAGAGGCCCTGGACATACGGGGAAGAGTCGGGAGAACCCTAGGGACAACTCCGAACCAGTCCGTGTCTGTCGGGGATCAGGGTACGCGGTCCAGCCGGACGGTGCTGGTACGTGTCGGGACCGCAACCCCTCCACGGGCGCGGGGCCCGCTGGGTGAGGTCGTCGACGATCTTGCGGGCGATGAGCTCGTCGACGGTGGACGAGTGGAATCGCTCACACTCGACGCGCTCGGACCGGGATTGCGAGTGCAAATGCGTACCGGCCGTCGGTTCAGCTACTTTGCACTTGTGACAGTCACCCAAGGCAGCGGAATCGTGCGCAGCTCGCCGCGGGGTGGGCGCTCGTGGCGGTTGCGCGGTCTGGCGGGTGTGACGCTGACTCTGACGCTGTCCGTCTCTGCCTGCACCTCGGCGGACACCCCGCAGCCGTCGTCGACCGTCGCCAGCGGGGTCGCGTCGACCCCGACTGCGTCCGCGACACAGCCCGCCGCGAGCGCCGCACCCGCCGTGAGCGCCGCACCAGCCGCGAGCGCGGCGCCCGCATGGCCCCAGGCAGCCGCACCCGGAGCCCCAGGCGACCTGGCCCCCGGGTCGGACCCGAGCGTCCTGCCCGGGCCGATCATCATCGCCGACAAGAAGAACAACCGCCTGGTCGTGATCAGCCCCCAGGGCCAGGTGCTCTGGCAGTGGCCGCAGCCGGGTGATCTCGCGGCGGCCCAGACCTTCGTGATCCCCGACGACGTCTTCTTCACCCCCGACGGCAAGGGCATCATCGCCACGGAGGAGGACGACTTCGTCATCACCGAGATCGACATCGCCACGCGCAAGATCGTCTGGCGGTACGGGACCCCGGGCACGCACGGATCGGGCCCGAACCAGCTGTGGAACCCCGACGACGCGATGATGCTGCCCGATCACACCGTCGTCGCCGCCGACATCAAGAACTGCCGGTTGGTCGACCTGTCGCCCACCTCACCCGGGCCGGTGTGGACACTGGGCACGCTGGGTGCGTGCGCGCACAACCCGCCCGGCCGGTTCGGCAGCCCGAACGGCGTCTTCCCGCTGCCGAACGGCCACTTCCTTGTCACGGAGATCAACGGGAGCTGGGTCGACGAGATCGACCGCACCGGCCACGTGTACTGGTCGACGCACGTGCCCGGGGTGACCTACCCGTCAGACTCGAGCCAGTACAAGCCCGGCCAGTACCTCACGGTCGGCTACACCAACCCGGGTCAGGTGGTGATCTTCGACGCGTCGGGCACGGCGCTGTGGCGCTGGAACCCCACCAGCGGGGAGGGAAAGCTGAACCACCCGTCGCTCGCCGAGGGGCTGCCCAACGGGGACATCATGCTCAACGACGACGACAACCACCGCGTGATCGTGCTCGACCCGGTGCAGAACAAGATCGTGTGGCAGTACGGGCACACCGGTGTGGCCGGCAGCGGACCGGGCTACCTGAACACCCCTGACGGGCTCGACCCCGTGCCACCGCACTCCTACGCGGACACCGTCGGCACGGCACGGGCGACTCCCGGCTTCTGGTGAGCGGTCCGGTCAGTGCGACAGCTGCAGGCGCACGATCGTGTCCAGCGTCGTGACCTTGCCCCGGGCATCCGCGGTCTCGCCGCCGACGACGTAGGCGCCGTCGGCCAGCACGGCGACCGCCATGTCGGAGGTCGGCGCTGGCAGCGCGCCGACGGTGGACACCGAGATCGTGGCCGGGTCGAACCGGTAGACCGTGCCCTGGTGAGCCCGGCCGTCGGTGCCGCCCATCACGAGGATCGTGCCGTCGAGAACCGCGGCTGCCGCGTGGGAGAGCCGAGCCGGGAGGTGGCCGGCGATGCTCGCGGCGCCGGTGGTGAGGTCCATGCGTTGGATGTCGTCGGTCACGGCGCCCTGGTGCTCGCCGCCGAAGACCCACAGGACCGACCCGGCAACGACGGCGGCCGGGTAGCGGACGGTCTCGGCAAGCTTCGTCACCACGCGGAAGGTCGCTCCGTCGGTCGTGGCAAGGACGTCGGGCAGCTCCGCGCTCCCGGTGTAGCCGCCGACGATGTAGGCGGTTGTCGGGTCGGCGGCCACCGCGTGGTCGGAC
>JAYTSH010000250.1:0-12537 GCA_043745755.1 Cellulomonas sp.
GACAGGCGTGCAGCGAGAGTTGCCCTGATGGTGCGCGTCCGGTCGCAGCGGCGACCGGCGGGCGCCGCAGATGGTTACCGCCGCGATGGAGTCGTCTCGTGTGCGGTCCTCGAGCCGCACCGTCCGAAAACTGAGGAGTCACGTGAGCAAGCGCGCGAAGCAGGCAACCGATCGCGCGGTCCTTGTGGCCGCCATGCGGACCGAGCAGAAGCGTCAGGAGCGCCGCAGGACCGTGCTGGTCACGGCCGTGGTGGTCGTGCTCGTCCTCGTGCTGGGGGGTGTCACGGCGGCCGTGCTCGTACGGCAGCAGGCCCGCAGCTCGAAGCTCGCGGCCGCAGCAAGCGCACCGATCTCCGGGGTGAAGGAGTACCCGAACGAGGCGCGCAACCACGTGACGGGGGCTGTGACGTACTCGGAGACCCCGCCCGTGGGCGGCGACCACTCGGAGACCTTGACGAACTGCGGCGTCTACACCACGCCCGTGAAGAACGAGCAGGCTGTGCACTCGCTGGAGCACGGTGCGGTCTGGGTGACATACAGCCCGGACCTGCCGGCCGACCAGGTGGCGCTCCTCGCCGGTGTGGTCGGCAAGTACTCCTACGGCTTGTTGAGCCCGTTCCCTGGGCTGAGCTCACCGGTTGTCGCTAGCGCGTGGGGATTGCAGCTGACCCTGACGAGCGCGTCCGACCCTCGGCTGCCGGCGTTCGTCGCGAAGTATGAAAATGGTCCGCAGACGCCGGAGCCCGGCGCAGCGTGCTCCGGCGGTGTCGGCGCCAGCTGACGCTCGAGGGCGATAGTCGGCCCGCCCAATCGTCAGAGCCTGAATCCATGGTCGCTATGTGCTGGCGCTCGGCCACCACGCGCCAGCAGACATCGATCCGAAGCCGTGGCGGCATCTCCGGCACGGCGAGCGCCGTCGTCAAAGCTGTCAGGACCTGGCCTGGAAGGGGTGAGATCGAGTCGAAGTAGCCCCGTCGTCGGCAATGCGCTACCCGCGGTCGTGATCGCATGAAGGGTGGAGGAAGACCCCCCGGGTCACATGCGATGTGCCATCGGGAGGAGGAACATTCCCACGTTGACCGCACCAAGCAGCGCGATGATGACCACGAACGGCACCAGGGTGTGGCGGCGACGCGCGTCGGTGCGGTAGCGGCGGTGCGCGATGCGACGTGCCGTGTAGAGCGAGCCGGCGAGTCCGAGGGCCAGGAGAGCGAACTGCAGCACCTGGATGGTGCCGGTGCCGACCAGCGCCGGGTCGCCTGCGCCAGGGGCACCGCCGAACAGGGCGGCCAGTGTGGAGTACACCGTGCCTCCCTCAGCGAGCAGGTGGAACAGGTTGTGCGCCAGGTGCGCCGCGACGTCCAGGGGGATCAGCGCGTAGCCGAAGCGGGCGAAGTTGAGCGTGGCGTTCTCGAGGTTGTGCCGTGCCGCGACTCGGGAGGCAAGTGCGAGAAGAGCGACCGGGACGCTGACAGCGACGGCGAACGCGGCGGTGAAGATGACGGCGTAGCTCGTGATGCCGGTCGTCGTCTCGATCCAGCCAAGGATCCGTGTCCAGACCTCGAGCATCGCGACGTTCTGGATCAGGACGATGCCCATGATCGCCATGGCCAGCGCCGACTGCTCGAGCTTGGGCTTGCTGATGAACCACAGCTCGCTGGTCGGCTTTCGGACCCGGATCTGGATGGCGTCGTTGGGGCAGGACTTGATGCAGTTCGCGCACAGGTTGCAGTGTGCGGAGTCCTCCATCGTGCGCGGGAATGTGAACAGCGGGCAGCCGGCGACCTTGTCGTTGCCGTTGAAGCACGCGGCCTTGGCCTTGCACGTCGCGCAGATCCCGGTATCCGCGCGCAGCTCGACCATGCCGACCCGGGCGTAGTTGCCCGCGAGGCCGCCGAGGAAGCATAGGTACCGGCAGAACGTGCGCCGCTGGAACAAAGCACCCGACGCGATGACGGCTGTCGTCAGCAGCAGCAGCAGCACGCCCGAGCCCCATGGCGACTCGACGATGCCCCACACATGGTCGGCCCACGTGATGGCGAGGAACGACGCGTCGATGACCCAGATGCCGTACTTCTTCAGGAAGGTCGGCACCGGGCGGTTGACCCCGACCCACTTCTGCGCGAGGTCGGAGATGGCACCGAACGGGCACACGGCACACCAGAACCGCCCGAGCAGCACGAAGACGATGGGGATGACGGGCCACCAGAGCACCCACATCAGGGCGGTACCGGCGTTGTCGTGGGCCGCGTCGGGCCCCACCAGCAGCTGGTAGGCGACCAGGCCGAACACGCCGGCAATGGGGACCTGCAGGACGCCGGGATACCAACGGCTGCGCAAGGCTGCGGCGAAGGCGGGGATGGTCATGAGGTTGCGACCCGGGCGCGGCGGGGTCAGGTCTGGACCCGGAGACACGTCCGGGTCGATCGGGGCCGGCGGCACGACGAGAGTGGGCGTGGTCATGGGTTTCTCCTTCGCCGGTCAGACGGTCGTCGGGGGAGTCGATCGCCGCGGCGGGCCAGGGCGTCGGGCACGATCGCGCCGACGTAGGACACGCGCGCTGATCAGGACCGCACCGTTCACGCCCGCGAAGGTGGACAGCACCGCCAGGCGAGGGCGTGCCGTTGCTCCGGCACCGTCCTTGGCCGGCTCGCCACTGCGCGCGGTGTGGTCTCCTGGGACCGCGTCGTGGTCCATGCCTGCCATGCCTGCCATGCCTGCCATGCCCTGCGTGGAGGCGGTGGCGCTGGGTGTGGGCTCTGGCGCGGGTTCGATGGTGGCGCCCTGGGTCGGGGTGCCGGAGTGGTCGTGCTCGTCGGCGGTCCGCAGAGCTGCGGCCGTGGCCGCAGGAGGCTCGGACGCGAGCGCCGGGCCGACGAAGGCGGCCAGCGACAGTGCCAGCGCCGGTAGTGCCAGTCCGATGACGGCTGGCAGCCGGATGAGAGTGCGGTGCATGCGAGTCAGCTCCTCGGTGACGGGTCCGCGAGAACTGTCCCGGCACGCTGGCGCGCTCAACCGGGACTTCGGGGTCCGTGGGCCGAACCTCAATCGAAACTTCATCGAACGCCGCGCGAGGAGTGTGGATCCGCGACGATCGGGGTGTGACCGTGTCAGGCCGCTACCTGGTGTCGTCGGAGCGCGAGGACATCGCGCTGTGCCGCGCTGAGGCGGTGGGTGTGCGCGAGATCGCCCACCCACGATCTTGCGCGAGATGCGCCGTGCGTCCGCACGTCCACGATGGGCTCTCGGACGTTGTTCGAGCCGCTGCGGCCACCGATGAACCCGACGCCAGACCACGAACCCCGCCGATCCGGGACCGGCGGGGTTCGCCTATGCCTGAGAACCGTCCTCGCCGGACGTGACGCCGCGATGGGCATCCGACGCGGCGGTCAACATCTGAGCCGCAGTCGCGACCACGATGGTTCTAGGGATTCGGTTCGGATCCATCAGGAAGCCGTGTCCGTCTTCCCGTTGACGGTGAAGGCGGTCGGGTTGGTGTTGGTACCTGTGTGTGAGCCGTTGAACCCGATGTCAGTGCTGCCGCCGGCGGCGAGGGCGCCGTTCCACGCCGCGTTGGTGGCGGTGACCTCGGTACCGGACTGGGACCAGGTCGCCGACCAGCCCTGGGTGATCTTCTGGCCGTTGGCGAACGAGAACTTCAGCGTCCACGCCGACATCGCCGCAGTGCCCGTGTTCGTGATGCGGACCGAACCGGAGAACCCGGTCGACCAGGAGCTCGCCGAGTACTTCACCGCGCAGGACGCAGTACCGGTCGACGGGCTCGGTGTGGGCGTCGGAGTCGGCGTGACCGTCGGCGTAGGCGTCGGTGTGGGTGTCGGCGTCGTCCCAACGGTGGGTTCGGTGCCCCAGATGAGCTTCGGGCCGTCGTACAGCGTGATAGCCGACATCGTGGCAAGGTCCCCGGTCGTGAGGCCCGCGTACGACGGGTCGTTCGCCGCGTTCCAGTTGGTCCCGCCCGTGATGCGGAACTGCAGCTCACGTCGGTGCTGCGACTGGCCTCCGGGGTAGATGTTCTGCCCGACGCAGCTGAGCTCCACGTAGTAGAGGTTGCCGCCGGCCGAGACCGGAGTGCCGGTCTGGGTGCCGCACTCGCTGTAGTTGGTCGACATCGCGAGGCTCGCTGCCGTGTCACCCGAGTCGAGCCGGAACCAGTACCGCAGCGTGCCGTACTTCAGCGCCCGGGCCGGAAAGCCGGACTGGTTGCGGATCATGGCCTTGATCTCGGTGAAGTTGTTCGTCTGAGGCTGGTTGAGCTTGGCCTCGATGAAGATCTCCGGGCCGTCCGGCGTCTCGGCGACGGGGAAGTTCGCGAGCGGCGTCCCGCCGTACTCTTTGACGAGCCGTGCGAGGGCACTGGAGAAGCCAGCGTTGTAGTCGGTCGCAACCTCGTTGGACACATAGTCGCTGCGCGAGTCGGTGTAGGCGTCGTCCGCGGAGTCAGGTCCGCCCACGAGCGCTCCGTAGAGCACGTGGCGGGTCTCGGTCGGGTTCTCGATCGAGTCGAGCCATGAGCCGTGGGCCGTGCGGTGGTGCGGGCTCTTCGGTGGGTTGGTGAAGCCGACGACGTAGCTTGAGTTGCGTGGGTTGTCACCGAGCGCGTCGTTGATCTGACGGACGGCGAAGTCGTGGTACGTGGTCTTGCGGTTCGCGTCGGTCGTCCAGTCGGAATAGACGAGGGCGACGAACGCGGTGTTGGCCGCATAGCGCAGCGACCCCCACGAGTCGAGGACAGCCTCGCCACCGGGCGAGTCGGGATCTTCTCGCCGTTCACGCCGACGGTCCAGTAGTCGAGCCACCGGTTCGCATCGTCGATGTACTTCTGCTTGCCGGTCGCCATGGCGAGCAGCGGGTAGACGGCGAAGGTCTTGTCGTCCCACGCGACGGTCCACTTGTAGGAATGGGTGGTGGTCTGGTTCTGGACGCTGAGGTCGTTGTATGCGGTCTCGGCCTTGGTCAGGTAGGCGGTGTCACCGGTGGCCTGGTACAGCCAGTACGCCCCCCAGACCAGCTCATCCTGATACCCCGACCACGACTTGTAGTACGCGCTGGCTGCGCTCACACAGTCCGAGTACACACCGCGGTAGGTGTCGGCGAACGCGTAGAGCTGCTTGGCGTGCATGAGCAGCTTGGCGGAGTACGCCGGATCGTCCGTCTTGAACAGGATCGAGGCGGTCGCGAGCGAGGCTGCGGTCTCCCCTGCGACATCGGAGCCGGGGCACGACGTTGCGCGACGGTCGACCTGCCAGGGATCACTGTGCACCTGTCCGCCGACCTGACACTCGTCACCGGTGGTGTGTCGACCGTCGGGTCCTTCGTGGTCGTCTCCCTTGACGGTCGGCCGCACCAGCAGCGCATCGTGTCGCAGTAGCCGACCTCGGGGATCGAGCTGGCCTCAGGTGCTTCCGGCGGCCCGCTCGTCCCGGTGTCGCTGCAGGCCGCCGGCACGGCGATTGTGCACGCAGGCGCGGACATCACCGCCGTCGTGCGTGCGGGTGCGTTCCGCTCGGACGGCAAGGTCACGTTGCGCTCGTGAGTGACGCAGAACGCCCTCGACCCGACGCCCCCTCGCTGGCAGGTGAGCAGGACGTCATCACGACCGTGTGTGAGGCCGAGCAGTCTCAGCGCGCTGGATGACGGTCGCTATTGCACGCTATTGCACGTTGGGCCAAGACGAAGGCCTCCGATCAGCGTTTTCGCTGGTCAGAGGCCTCGTGCGTGGGCTCCCTCGACTGGACTCGAACCAGTAACCGTCCGATTAACAGTCGGATGCTCTGCCAATTGAGCTACGAGGGATCGCGCGAAAAGAACTGTAGCAGGAGCCCGGAGGTGCTCCGAATCGCCTCAGACGGCCAGTCCGGCCGCCGACCGCACCCGGGCCTCCGCGGCGTCGACCCGTGCTGCAACGGCAGGGTCGGCAAGGTCGAGGCCCGCCGAACCGATGACCTGGGAGACGAGTCGACCGCTCTCGGCCCGGCGCAGGGCGACCCGTGCCTCGGAACCGTCCGGCAGCACGACGATCTCGCTGTGGACGACCGAGGACTGCACGCGCTCGCGCAGCGTCTGGGCGAACGGGCCGGCGCCAGGACCGGTGAGCGCCAGCTCCGCGCGGCTCCCGTCGACCCAGCTGACTGTGATGGTGGACGTCTCAGGGTCCAGGCTCGCGCGGTCGACGTCGGACCACGGGCGCCTCAGGACGTCGCCGTCTGGCCCCGCGACAGACAGCGAGCGACGAGCCGCGGCAGCCCAACGTCCATCCGTCAGCTCGGCCGCCACGAGCACGCGGTCGCCCGACGGTAGGTCGAGGCGGGTGCGGATCGCTGCGGGCAAGGACGGTCGACGCGTGAACAGTGGCATCCGTCCACGGTAGCGCCGTCGGGATTGCTGACCCACCAACAGCCACGTCCGCGCGTGGAGATGCCGGTAGCCTGGTTGCTCGCGGGCCAGTAGCTCAGTCGGTCAGAGCAGCGGACTCATAATCCGTCGGTCGTGGGTTCAAGCCCCACCTGGCCCACGTCTGTGCACGTCAGAGGCGCGTCGATCAAGGGCGTCGAAGATCAACCGAGGCCCAAGCATCCGCCAGTCATGAGACTGAGTACCAGCGCGCACCGCCCGTTCGCGCTGATCGGCGTCCCGTGGGGATTGCCTGGTGTGCGAGCGGGCTGGCTCCGTCTGCAGCCCGTCCGCAAACGGTCCGCAGATGCTTTCCGCCCCAGAGCTCAGCCAAGTCCATTGACCCCCTCCGGACGCGAGGCCTGGGAAGGGGAGCTCATGGAGGATGACGACCGAGCGTCGCCGTCACCCGACCAGCGTCATGACGTGTGCGGTCTCGCCGCCCGGGAGCGTCTCCGCGACGTCAGTCACGACGTACTCGACCTCGATGGGCGGGCCAGTCCTGAGGTCGTTCTTCTGGGGAAAGGTGACTCTCTCGCCCGGCTGCGGGTCGTGATCAACCTCGATCATCTCGCCGTCCCACTCACCGCCACGCGCTACCAGCACGAAGTTCGCCATCGCCACAGCATCGCAGTGGGAACCCGCGGCTGCCACTGCTCCGCGCACTGTTTCACGGGCGAACACATACCACCGGGTCGGCGCGGGTCGCGAGGCAAGCCCCGGTGCTGCACCCATCGAGACGATGGCGCGGGCAGGCTCGGTGAGGATTCACCCGGTTGCACGGGCGAATCGTGCGTTTTCACCCTGCCGTTTGTTGCATGGATGTCCGGATTCGTGCATAGTCGTCCTGTCAGCGAAAAAGGGCAAACCCACCGCAAGGCGGGGACGCAAAGCCACGGGGCCTCCACGGCCAGCCGAGCTACCGAACGACAGGAGCAATCCCATCATGTCTCTCACCGCATCCCACCGCGCCGGTGTGACCGCCCCGATCACAGACCAGCTCCTGACCCCGGGCGAGGTGGCCGTGATGTTCCGCGTCGACCCGAAGACGGTCACGCGCTGGGCCCAGGCCGGCAAGCTCTCGGCCGTCCGGACCCTCGGCGGCCACCGTCGTTTTCACGAGGCCGAGGTCCGCGAGCTCCTCACGGGCGTGCCTCAGCAGCGCGCTGACAGCTGATCTTTGGTAGCATGGCGAAGGGCGCGGGGGAGTCATCTCCGGGCCCTTCGCCATGTCCGGGGCCCGCGCACCGTGCCCCGTGGAACGACTCAGCTCCTGGGGAGCACGGTGGCCAGCACCGCGGCCCGCACGTCGGTGGCGGGACGGTGCGGTTGGAACGCGAGCCACTCGAGGCCGGCCACGAGCGTGGCGCCGAAGAGCGCGGCCGCGGTGAGCGACGGGTCGCGATCCGGCCACGTCGCATGGACGACGCCGGCGAACACCGCCATCGACTCCTCACGCACCTGTCGGATCGAGTGCTGCCAGTCGCGACCCGTTCGGAAGACCTCGGCGACGACGAGCTTGGCGAAGTCGGGGTGGGCCTGGACCTGGATCAGCAGCTCCGTGACGAGTGCCTCGATCGCTGCGGGCCCGTCGAGGCCGACGACAGAGTCGCGCAGCGCGGTCGTCAACCGATCCACCCCCTCGACGATGACCGCCTCGAACAGCGCCGTCTTGGAGCCGAAGTTGTAGTAGATGCTGCCCTTCGCCACGCCCGCGGCGGCCGCGATGTCGTCGACGGACGTCGCCGAGTACCCCCGGTCGGCGATGAGGGCGACGGCCGCGTCGACGATGCTCCCGCGCGTGCCGCGCCGCAGCGGTGCCGAGTCGGGCGCACCCGGCACCGACGACGGCGGGGGAGCCGGCGGGAGGTCAGGTGTCACGCTGGTCGTCATGGGGGCAGCCTGTCAGATGCTGATGGCCGGGTGCAGCCGTTCGAGGCTCCAGGTGCGCAGCTGCCCGGCGCGCCACGACGTGACCGTGAGTGAACCGATGAGCACGGCCGCGAGGTAGGCGACGGCACCCCCCAACCGGGCGTCCATCCCGCCCGTGATGACCTCGCGCAGTCCCGTGACCGCGTAGCTCATCGGGAGCAGGGGGTGGATCGCCTGGAAGAACGCGGGCGTCGTCTCGACCGGGTAGGTGCCGCCCGACGACGCGAGCTGCAACATCAGGAGCGCGAGGATGGCCACCTTGCCGGCTGCCGGGCCCATCACGGCGGTCAGCATCTGCTGCAGCGCGAGGAACGTGGCGACGATCAGCAGGGTGAACGCGATCGTGCCGCCTGTGGTCGCCATCTGCAGCCCGACGCCGAAGTGGATGACGGCAATCATGACGACGACCTGCCCGACGCCGATGAGCATCGCGGGAAGGAACCCGGCGAGCGTCGCACGCAGCCCAGACGCCGGCGTGGCGAGAGCCCGCGAGGGGAGCGGGCGCAGCAGGAGCCACGTGATGAGCGAACCGACGAACAGCGCGAGCGGGATGAAGAAGGGTGCGAAGCCCTCGCCGAACCCCTGGGCGGCTGCCACGCTCGTGGACTCGAGCGCAACGGGAGAGGAGAGGGTCGCTGCACGCTGGGTGCGGAGTCCGGTCGTGTCGTCGGGGATCGCCGCGGCACCGGCCGCGAGCCCGTCAGCGAGCTTCTGCGCGCCGCCCTCCAGCTGGACCGTCCCGTCGGCGACCTGGCCCGCGCCGCCGGCCAGCGTGCTCGTGCCGGCCGCGAGCTCCGATGCGCCCGTGGCGAGCCTTGTCGTGCCCTGAGCGAGCTGCGACGTGCCGGTGACCATGGTCCCTGCGCCCGTTGCCAGGGCGCCGGCACCGTCCGCGACGGACTGGGTGCCGGCCGCGAGCTGGGCCGAGCCGGCGCGCAGGTCGTTCGCGCCGGTGGACAGCGTGCCGAGCCCGTCGCTCAGCTGGGCCGCACCGGCCGAGACCTTGCCGGCGCCGGTGTCGAGCGCAGCGAGCTGGCTCGACATGGCGGCAACCGTCGTGGTCGACGGGAGAGTCGCGGACGCGGACTGCAGCCCGGTCAGGAGCTGAGCAGCGGTCGTGTCTCCCGCAGCTGCGTGCGCTCCCAGGTAGGCACCGATCGAGGCGAGCCCCGTCTGCAGCACGGGCAGCGAGGCCGTGAGCTGCTCGACCTGTCCCGTCGCGCTGTGCACGCCGGTCGCCACCTGCGCGGCGCCGGCCGCGAGCGTGGCGGACGACGTCGCAGCACTGGAAGCGCCGTCGGCGAGGCGCTGCGTCCCGGTGGACACCCGCGCGCCGCCGCTCGCGGTAGCGCCCGCACCCGCGGACAGCGCCTCCGCGCCGTCGGCGAGCTTGTGCGCACCCGCCGTCAGTGCGGACGAGCCGGAGACAAGCTGCTTCGACCCGTCCGCGAGCGCGGCTGCTCCGGTGGCGGCGCTCGCGGCGCCGTCGGCCACCTGCTGCGCGCCGTCGGCGAGCTGCCCACCGGCCGCGCGCAGGGTCAGGGCGCCGTCGGATGCCTGCGCGAACCCGTCGCGGGCCGAGCCCAGGCCGACCAGGACCTGGTCGACTCCCTGCTCGCCGATGGTCGCAGCGACGGCGTCCCGCACCTGAGTCATCGCCGAGCGACCGAGGGTGGAGGCGAGGAACGAGTTCGCGTCGTTGTACGTGACCAGCAGCTGTGCTCTGGTCGGGTCGGCGCCGCCAGCGGAGGCGATGTCGGCCGAGAACTCGGCAGGCACGGTCACCGCGAAGTAGTACCTGCCGTTCGCGACTCCCGCGGCGGCGTCCTTCGCGTCGGTCAGGTGCCAGTCCAGGTCGCCCGAGTCGAGCAGGCGGGTCGCGACGTCGGTTCCAGCGTGGAGCGCTTTGCCCTCGAGCGTCGACCCCTGGTCGGCATCGACGAGCGCCACCGGGAGCTGGTCCAGGTGGCCGGTCGGGTCCCAGAACGCCCACAGGTAGAGAGCTCCGTACAGCAGCGGGATGAAGATCATCGCGCCGACGGCGAGCTTCGGCAGCAGTCCGCGGCGAAACCGGCGCAGCTCGGTGCCGGTCGAGGTGAGGGCGAGCATGGTGATCCTTCGGGACAGGTCGGTGCGCAAGCCGTTGCCGGCCGCGCGTCGGTGGAGGGGTGCAGCTCAGGTGGCTGGCACGGCATGCGGACCGGTGGCGAGCATGACCTGCTCGGGCCGGCGGTCCCAGCTCATGCGAGCCACCTCGTCGAACGACGCGACCGACGCGATCACCGTCGTCCCCGCGGCGGAGATCGCCTCGAGTCGTGACCACACGGTCTGGCGCCGGACGGAGTCGTGCACCTGGTCGATGTCGTCGACCACGAGCAGGTCAGGGTGCTGCGCCATCGCCAGCGTGAGGCGCAGGAGCATCGCGTCGACCTCGTCGAGGTCCCACACGAGACTGTCGACGCGCGGCAACGGTCGCTCGCCGAAGACGGGCTCGGCGAGGGTGGCGAAGGTGCGCTGGTCGACGCGAGCGACCCGGCGGTACCAGGGTGACAACCAGGCGAGGCGTTCGCGCACGGTGTCCGCAACCGTGACGGACTCGTCGAGGTCGTCGACGCCGGCGAAGCCCGCGACCGCAGCGCGGGCCTGGACGGCCCGACGGCGGCGCGGCAGCGACTCCCCGAGCACGGTGAGCACCGATCCACGATCGGGCACCATGCGGCCTGCCACAGTCAGCAGGAGGCTCGAGCGTCCACCGCCTTGGGGTCCCTGCACGACGACGAGCGACCCTGCGGGGACGTCGAGGTCGACGGGTCCGTAGACGGCGCCCCGACGCGTGCGCAGCGTCAGCCCGCGGGCGGTGACCGCTGCCCGGCGGCTCGGGGGGCCTTGCGGCTGGTTCGTCGTCTCGACGTTCGGGGTGGGGATGAGGTGCGACACGAGTCCTCCGAGGAAACTAAACTGACCGGTCAGTACAAAGACTACGACCCGTCGATCGCGGACCACGACCAGGACGGTGTTCCGTCGCTCACATCTCGCTCCGTGAACATGTGGTGCCGTGCCGCGGCGTGGTCCTCGGAACGCGGTGGCGCAGCGCATGAAAGAATCCGCACATGGCGATGAGAGAGATCCGTACGGTCGGCGACCCGGTCCTGCGGACACCGTGCGACCCGATCACGTCCATCGACGACCGTGTGCGCTCGCTCGTCGTCGACCTGGTGGAGACGGTCGACCACGACGGTCGTGCAGGTCTCGCCGCGAACCAGATCGGCGTCGGGCTTCGCGCCTTCTCGTGGAACATCGAAGACGAGGTCGGGTACGTCCTCAACCCGACGATCGTCGAGCTCTCCGACGACTTCCAGGACGGCGACGAGGGCTGCCTGTCGGTACCCGGTCTGTGGTACCCCACCCGTCGCGCCTGGTCCGCGCGCGTCGTCGGCGAGGATCTCGCCGGCAATGAGGTCGTCATCGAGGGCACCGAGCTCATGGCTCGCTGCCTGCAGCACGAGGTCGACCATCTGGACGGTCATCTCTACCTCGACCGCCTCGAGCGCTCGGTCCGCCAGAAGGCCATGCGGGCGATCCGCGAGCAGCTCTGAGACCCTGGTCAGCGCGCCGCGTACGCCGGCGCTGGCGCTGAGGGTGTGATGTCGGGCATGCTGTCCTCAGCACGCCGCGAAACCGTGTGAACCTCTCGTAGCCGGACCGAGGTCGTTGGGGAAGACGAACCTCGAACCGTCAAGGAGGGCGACATGGCTGGTGCAATCACCCGCGGTGTACTTTTCGTGCACTCAGCGCCCCGTGCGCTGTGCCCCCACCTCGAGTGGGCGGCAGGCAACGTGCTTGGCGCGCGCGTGTCCCTGGACTGGACGCCGCAGCCGGCATCGCCCGGGATGTACCGCGCCGAGTACTCGTGGCAGGGCGCCCAGGGGACCGGCGCGCGGCTCGCCTCGTCGCTGCGAGGTTGGACGCACCTGCGCTACGAGGTGACCGAGGAGGCGAGCCACGGCACCGACGGCTCGCGCTGGAGCCACACCCCTGAGCTCGGCATCTTCCACGCCCAGACCGATGTCCACGGCAACGTCGTCGTGCCCGAGGACCGCATCCGTGCGGCTCTCGAGCACGCGGCTGACCCGGCGCGACTCCGGTCCGAGCTCGACCTGGCTCTCGGCCAGGCCTGGGACGACGAGCTCGAGT
>JAYTSH010000251.1:0-5132 GCA_043745755.1 Cellulomonas sp.
CACCTCGACGGTCACGTCGGTCGAGGTGCTCCCGGCGTTGTCGATGACGAGGTCCGCCGAGCTCGAGATCTCGGTGCTCCCACCCACGAGCCACAGGTCCGTGGCTGGACGCTGACAGCTGGCTGCGGCGAGCCCGCGCAGGTCGCCCGCGGTCACGAGCGCTGAGGTGACGCCGGCTGCGCGTGCCGGGTCCGAGCCTGCCGGGTCGGCCCGCACGACGACGGGCGCCGACGGTCCGTCGAGCGCTGCTGAGGCGTGTCCGGTCGACGGGTCCAGCGGTGCGATCGCCGCCGCGGCGCCGAGGAGCGTGAGTGAGCCCGTCGCAGCCGATGGCGCGGATGCACTGGCTCCCGGCCCCGTCACAGCGTCCACGCGCGTCACGGGCGCGACAGGCACCGGGTTGAAGGCCGAGTCGGCCTTCCCGGCAGCGGGCAGGATCAGCGGACCCGCGCACACGAGAGTCGTCCTGGGTGGCGCGACGGCGATCAGGGTGGCGTCCGACGCGCCGGCCAGGTCCGCACGCGCAGGGCGCGGGCTCGCGACGACCGCGGCGGTGAGAGCCAGCACCGCCAGGGCGGTCACCGACCGCACGATCCGCCCCCGCCAGACGCGCGGCGGCGCGCCATCCGTCGTCTCGTCGCTCATCGACGTCCCGCCTTCCGCCGTCGCACCGGGAGCGCCAGCAGGACCGTGAGCAACCCCACCACGCCCTGCGCGACGAGCCATGGCACACGGTTCGGCGACCGCAGCTCGATGACGAGCCGTCCGCCATCGGCGCCGACCTCGAACGTCTGGCGCCATCCGCCCGAGACCGAGCGGAGCGGGCGCCCGTCGAGCGTCGCATGCCACCCGGAGTCGGCGCGCTCGGCCAGCACGATCAGGCGCCCCGCGGTGCCTGCCGGGATCCGCGTGTGGACCGAGCGGCCGTCGGACGCGATCGCGAGGTCCGCGGGCGCGCTGGCGGCTGCCTTGCCCGACGCACCGGCAGCACCCGCGGTCGTCACGGTCACGAGTCGCGCCCACGAGCTCACGACCGTGGCAGGGACAGCGCCGGCGACGGCGGACGGCTGGACCCGCCAGATCACACCCGACGAGTTCGCCGTGATCCGCTCGAGCCCGGCCGTCGAGTCGAGCCTCCCGACGAGCTGCGTGCGCGCCGCGTCGTCCGCGGTGCCGGTCGCGGGCGGCACGAGCACGTCGGCCACGCCGAGCGCCGCCAGGTCTGACGACAGGTCACCGCTCGACCCGGAGCCCAGGCGGGCAACGAGGTCCTCGACCTCGGCCGTGGCGGCGTCGGGCGCGACGATCGTGGCACCTTCGAGCGGGCCCCTCAGCTCGCGGGCGCGAACGGCTGCGGACTCGTCGACGAGCTGCGGACCGTCACCCCGCAGGAGCTGCCACGTGAGCGCGCCCTCCGCGCCCCCCGTGAGGGCCAAGACGCGCGATGCGGTCGGCGAGGACTGCGCCTGCTGCCCGACGGCGGGCACGACGCGCCGGTCGAGCGCGGCCAACCCGGTCGCGTCGCCGGCCCGCGCCTGCCACGACCATGCTCCGAGCGTGGCCACCGGGGCGGCCACGACGACGACCGCGAGCAGCACTGCGCCCGGCTGACGCCAGCCGAACGAGGACCGCGCGAGGCGCGCGCTCAGACCGTCGGTGCCCATCACCGCGGCCGCGAGCAGCCCCGCACCGGCGAACGACAGCCCGCTGCCAGGCCACCCGTGCACCGCACCGGCGTCGGATACCGCGACCGGCACGAGCCCAGCGAGCGCCGCGACGGCGAGACCGGCCGCCGCAGCAAGCCACGCGACCCGGACAGCACGCGCCACCGGCGACCCGCGCAGCAGCGCCAGCAGCGCGAGCAGCAGGACCGCGCCGCCGACTGCGAGCGGCCACACGTCGCGCAGCACGCCGGACACGCCGCCCGGCACGAGCCGCCCGGCAGCAGCGGGCACCCCGAGCAGCTGCCCGACCGGGCTCGCGGAGACCGAGCCGAGCGCGGGGCCCGGATCGGCCAGCAGCAGGCGGAGGCCGCCCGCACCGCGGCCTGCGGCCTCGACGAGTGTCGGTCCGAGCAGCAGGAGCGCGGGCAGCGGCACGAGCAGGACCCGCACGCGCCCGCGGGGTGCGCACAACGCGACCACCAGCAGCACGAGCATGCCCGGGACCAGCAGCGAGGGCGCACCCGCGACGACCGCCGCGAAGGCCAGGGCTGCGCCCGCCGCTGCGGCCAAGGAGCCGGTGGGCGCCGTTGCGCCGACGCGCAGGCCGGGGTCGCTCGCAGGTTCGAGCGCGGGGCCGGTGCGCCCGAGAGCGTCCGCGGCGCGATCGGCACGCGCCGTCGCGCGGGCGGCGGCGGCGTAGCCGGCGGCATCGACGTGGTCCGAACGGTCGGTAGCTGCCTCGGTCGGCTCGATGGGTCCGACGGGCTCGATGGGTCCGGCGGGCTCAACAGTGCCGTCGCCGCCGTTCGCATGATCGGTCGGCTCGACCTCGTCGCGGTGCGCGGCCACCTCGGCCCGCCAGTCCGCGTCGAGGTCGGGGTCGCCGACGACGTCGTCGTCCCTGCGCCGCGCGGTGACCAGGCCCGAGACGACGGAGTCCACGCGCTGCACGCCGACCGCCCGCGCGAGACCGAGCAGGACCCAGGGCAGCATGACGTGGACGAGGACGGCGCCGATCCGCCCGTCACCGAGACCGAGCAGCAGCGCGGGCGCAGCGGCCCACGCAAGTCCGGCCCAGGCGCGCACCCCGACCGATCGTGTCGCTGCACCAGCCGCGAACCACGCGCCGACGCCCGCGAGAACGACAGCGCCCAGCAGCAGCACGGCGACCGCCGCGGACGACGACCCGAGCACCGCGGCGCCAGGGACCAGCGCGACGAGCAGCGCGTCGGCCGGACCGGGCGCGCCGAGCCCGCCGGACAACCAGCCCGACGTCGCCACGTCCCACAGCTCGGCGAGGCGCGCCGCGGTCGGGACGAGCGCGGGGCCGATCAGGGTGGCGCCACCCGCGACGCTCGAGATCAGCTGCCCGAGTGCGAGGGCCGTCGCCGCGACGAGGACGGCGGCGAGTGCCCCGAGCCCGGCACGGCGACGCGACGCGAGCGCGGCCAGCTCCGCCAGCTCGAGCTCGCTCGGCGCCTGGCCGACCTTTCGCACCTCGGCGCGGGCGAGTCTGCGGTCCCGCGACGCGGCCCACACGTCGCGCCACGTGGCCTGCAGCGGCCGCAGCGCACGCCGTGGGAGCCGGCGGGTGGCCCGGGCTCTCGTCCGCGACCGCGCGATCGCCCCGAGTCGCGACAACGCGACGAACGGCGCGCCGAGCTCGGTGACCGCAAGCGTTGGTTCCTTGGTCGTGACGCGCACGAGCGAGCGGATCGCTCCGACCACGACGGCCAGGACGGCGACGACGGGCACGAGCGGGAGCGGCACGGTCGTCAGCCGCTGGTGCAGCAGCGAGCGCCGACGCGCCGCGAACGACCGTCGCGGATCGGCCGAGTCGGGGACACCGTCCGAGTCGGCATCGACCTCGACGTCCGCCACCGGCGCTTCGCGCAGGCCGTGGTAGCCGGCCTGCGCGTGCCGCACCGCGGCGCTCGGGACGACGACGACCCGGTGCCCCGCGAGCCGCGCGCGCCTGGACAGGTCCAGCCCGTCGCCGAACCGGCCCAGCGCGGGATCCGTCCCGCCGAGCGCATCCCAGACGTCACGCCGGACCAGCGCACCGGCGATGCCGACGCCGAGCACGTCGTCGCGTCCGTCGTGCTGGCCCTGGTCGACCTCGGCATCCTCGATGCCGGTCATGCGTCGCCCCGACCGTGACGTGCGGACCCCGACCTCGAGCAGCCGGGGCGGGTCGGTCCAGGTGCGCTGCTTCACGCCCGCGATCACGACCGACGGCGCCTTCTCAACGGCGCGCACGAGCTCGGCGAGTGCGGACGGCTCGGGCGCGCTGTCGTCGTGCAGGAGCCACAGCCACGCGTGTCCGGCGGGCGCGGCGGCCTCGCCGTGCGGCGACAGGCCGGCGAGCGCCCGCCGGACCGCGTCACCGAACGTCCGTGCGCCGGGCGCGTGCACGGCGAGGACCTCGGGCGGGTGGGCACCACGACCGTCGGTGCCGAGGTCCTCGGGTGCCCGTCCCGCGAAGGCCTCGCCCGCCGCCTGCGACACGCCGGCGTCGTGCTCCGCGGAGACGTCGACCACGAGAACTCGCCCGGGCGCCCGCGTCTGCGCCACGAGCGCGGCCAGCGTCGTGGTGAGGTACCGGGTCACGCCGTGCGTGACCACGACGGCCGTGACGGCCACGACGGGCCGAGACGACGGCGTCCCGGCGTGCGAGGGGGTGGGCAGCGTCGAGTCAGTCATCCTCACGACATCATGCGCGCGGCCGGCCCAGCAACGTCAGACGACATGACGCTTGAGCTTGCGCCGCTCTCGCTCGGACAGGCCACCCCAGATGCCGAACCGCTCGTCGTGCGCGAGCGCGTACTCGAGACACTCGGAGCGCACATCGCAGCCTGTGCACACCTTCTTGGCCTCGCGGGTCGAGCCGCCCTTCTCGGGGAAGAACGCCTCGGGGTCGGTCTGGGCGCAGAGCGCGCGCTCCTGCCATCCCATGACACCGTCGTCATCGGGGGTGCCGAAGATCGGCAGGACGTTGGACGGCGCCTCGGCCGTCGAGGTGGCGTGCCGTGCGTCGGAGGGGAAGGATCCGTCGTCGAGCAGATTCCACATGGGTTCCTCCGTGCTCGATGGTGCTGTTCACCAGGTGCGAGTGCGGCGCACACCGGTGCCGCCCCGCGACAGTTCCCGATCCGGAACGGTTCTTAGAAATTACACGCGTGTCGTTCTCACCCGTCAAGCGGGAGTGTGCTAGTTGTGGTGCTTTGTCGGGTGAAGTTCCGCGACATGGCGCGACACGCCGCACCACCTACGCTGTGAAGGTGCCCTCTTCGACCGTTGCGGACGTCCTTGCTGCCCTCCAGCGTGAGCCCGGTCGGCCTCGCCTCACCTGGTACGGCGACGGCGGTGAGCGCATCGAGCTGTCCGGCGCGGTCCTCGAGAACTGGGTGAGCAAGACCGCCAACCTGCTCGTCGAGGAGTTCGACGCCGGGCCAGGGGTGCGCGTCC
>JAYTSH010000252.1:0-7918 GCA_043745755.1 Cellulomonas sp.
ACAGGCCGATGCCGACGCTGATGGCCGTCTTGATCTCCATCGGGACGGCCTTGAACACGGCCCGCCGGAACCCGGTGAGCACGAGGACAAGGATGATCAAGCCCTCGATCACGACGATGCCCATCGCGTCGGGCCACGTCATGCCCGGCAGCGCAGCGACCGAGTAGGCGACCACGGCGTTGAGACCGAGCCCTGCGGCGAGCGCGATCGGGAAGTTCGCGACCGTCCCCATGAGGATCGTCAGGAGGCCCGCGATGAGGGCTGTCGCCGCAGCGATCATCCCGAGGTTCGGGGCGTCACCGCCGCCGAGGAACTTGCCCGTGCCGTCCTGGACGTAGCCCAGGATGATCGGGTTGAGCACGATGATGTAGCTCATCGTGAAGAAGGTCACGAGGCCGCCGCGGACCTCGGCGCCGATCGAGGACCCACGCTCGGTGATCTTGAAGTACCGGTCGACGGCGTTGCGAGGGGCTGCCGTCACTGTCGGGGGGGAGGTTGTCGCCATGGCGCGCATGATCGCAGATTCGGCACCCTTCGCACACACGTTGTCCGCGTGTTGTACAGCGTGCGCTAGAGACCCGAGCAGGTCCCGTCGATGCAGCGGCGGGAGCCTGGCGGTGTCCTCGTCGGTCCGCGGCAGATCGCCGCGCTCGTCATGGCGTCCCTCATCGACGCCCGACCGACGTCCCTCGGAGCGCTGTGGGCGATCCTGACCCGGGCCCTGGCGTGCAAGGGCATCAGCGGCGACGACGCCGGCGACGCATCGAGCACGTAGCCTGTCGAGGTGCCCTCACTGATCGACCTCGTGCTCCACCCGGAACGAGGCAAGCCGTCACCCGGGCCGCTCCCGGTCAGCCTGCGCCCGCTGGCGCGCTTCGGCATCGTGGCCTGGGCCGTCGCCGGCGTGGTGACCTGGGGTCTGTGGTTCGTCGGCCAAGTGCCCGGAACCGCCGTCTGGACGTGCGTGGCCGGCGTGGCGCTCGGTGTCATCGGGCTCGGGTTCCTGCACCGGCGGGGCTGGCGCTGACGGTCGCCTGACTCCTCAGGAGCATCGCTCCGGTCAGGAACTCTGCCCGGCCGCCGGGTCGAGGGCCATCTCGACCGCGAGGTCCTGGGCTCGTGCGGGCTCGGTCAGGACGACCTCGACAGCGTGCCGGTCCACCCAGCGCCCCGCGGCCTGCGCGAGCCCACGGGCCAGCCCGGCGAGCTGCGTCGCGTGCACGACCGCATCCACCCCGGCACCCTCGACCCACCAGTCCACCGGCGTCCCGTCGACGTGCAGGGTCTCGTGCTCGACCCAGGTCGGCGGCGCCTCGGGCAGCAGCGCGAGCACGCCCTCGGGCGTCGGGACGAGGTCGGCCTCCCGCGGACCGTCGGCGTTGTCGTCGACCACGCCCTCGGCGAGCTCGGAGGCCAGCGGCATGTCGAGCAGCGCGGCCAGCGCGGCCGCGACCGCCGGTGGTGCGGGCACCAGTGCGGCCACGTCCGTGCGCTGCAACCACATCGGAGCGTCCGCGACCGCGGCGTCGTCGGCGTGCACGACGACGACCCGACGGTCGTCGACGAGCGCAGGCACGAGCTCGACGTCGTCCCCAGGCCCACCCCCCACCCGATCGACGTCCGCCGCGAGCGACGACCACGCCCGCCACAGCGCCGTCGCGAGCGCCAGGTCGACGGGCGAACCGGCGGGCCCGAGCCCAGCGAGGACCCGCGCCCACGCGCCCGCGTCGAGCGAGGTCAGTGTCGCCACACCGCCGAGCGCATGCTGGACCCGCGCGTCGAGCGGGCGGACCGGCTCGGGCGCCGCGGGCAGCAGGCGGCGCACCGCGTCGTCGGCCTCGGCGCTCGCGAACGGGTGGTCGAGGCCGATCCCGGCGCGGTTGCGCAGCCACCACGACGCGTACGACGGCGCCTCGCGGCCGCCCTGACCCTCCGCGCGGACCGGGTCGAGGAGGGCGCGACGCAGGGCGGGCTGGCTCGCGAGCCGGTCGAGGACCTCGGCCCACGCGTCCGGGTCGACCGCGTCGAGGTCCGCGACGGCCATGACCTCGGGCACGTACGCGCCGCGACCGAGCGCGTGGGACAGCGCGGTGACGTACTGCGGCCAGCCATCGAGCGACTGCGCCGCGAGCGCGCTCGCACCGTTGCCCTCGTCGTCGAGCTGGTCGGGGTCAGCGACCACCTCAGTGACGCGCACGGCCACGAGGTCGTCCCGGACCCCCGCAGCGACCAGCACGTCGGCGCCCCACCGCTCGATCGTCGCGAGCTCGACGGGTGCGAGGACGCGCGGGTCGAGCAGCCGCGCCGCGATCGAGCCCGTGAGCACGAGCCCGTGCGCGGGAGTCGGTTCGCCGTCGGCAGCGGTGAGCGTCAGAAGTCCGAGCCACCCCGCGGTGTCGCGGTCGACGACGTCGCGCGGCGAGCGGTCCCCCGCGCGCGTCCGCTCCCCCAGCGCATGCCGGACGAGGGTGAGCACTGCGTCGGTCACGTCGCGCGCGACCTCGAGGTCGTCGTCGTCGGCCTGGTCGAGGACCGCTTGGCGCACGGCCGCGTGGCGCAAGAGCCCGGCCGCGTCGACCTCCTCCGCACCGAGCTGGGTGAGCAGCGGGTGCTGGGCCGCGGGGTGCACGACGCGCAGTCCCCAGCGCGACAGGACGTCCAAGACGCCGGTACCGGTCCAGCCACCGGTCGCCGAGTCGTCCTGGTCGGCCTCGGTACCCGCGTCAACCACGTCACGCTCGGCGGCGTCGGCGTCCTGGGCGGGCAGCTGCACCAGACCGCGGGGACCGCGGACCATCCGGCCGTCCGCGAGCGGCACGGGCAGCGACGCCAGCGCCTCGCGGACGGACGCGTCAGTCGCTGCGGGCTCGAGGGCCGCATACAGCTCACGCCACGCCTCGGGCGGTCCGGAGTTCATCGCGGGCAGCTCGTCGACCAGGTCGGCGATCTCACGCAGCTCGACGCCCAGCGTGCGCGCGGCTGCCTCGGTGCCGGGGGCGAGGCGCACGAGGCCCGACGCGCGCAGGGCGAGCGCACCGACCGCGACGGGATCGCGACCGATCGCGCCGACGACAGCGACGGCGCGCCGCGGCTCGACGAGCGAGCCGGGGTCGACCTGGCCCACCTCCGCGGCGCCGGTGACGTCGATCCGGCCCGCTCCGTCCGACTCGTCGTCCGGCAGCGGGCTCAGCGGGTCGAACCCGCCGGTCGCGCTGCGGAAGACCGGGCTTGCTGGTTCGGTCGCGTCGGCCTGACCGGGTTCGCGCTCAGGCGCCGGTGCGGCAGCGGCAAGGAGCGGCGTGCGCGCGAGGCGTTCGACGATCCGCTCCCGCAGCGCACTGTCGAGCGCACCGGCCGGCAACCCGGTCGGGACGAGGTCGAGCGGGTCGCCGCCGTCGACCGCGACCGAGACGGCGAGCCGCGCGTACACGCGGGCCGCATGGTCGAGGACGGCGTCGGTGAGCGGCCCGGTGGCGACGTGCCGACGCGTCGGGTCGAGCGGCAGGGTCGCGACGAGCAGGGCGGGCACGCTGCACGGCTCGTCGGTCGGGGTCGGCGCGTGCACGACGCGCTGCCATGCCGCGCGCGGAACGAAAGCCGGCTCGTCTGACGCGGTCGACCAGTAGTCGTCCGGGATCAGGGTCCGGTCGCCCGACGCCCCGGTGGTGCGCGGGACGGCCCACGTGACGCGCCACGCACGCGCACCCCGCTCCTCGACGGGCCGGTCCGCGAGCAGCGCGAGGTCGAGCTCCCCGTGCGCCGAGGCGATCCGCCACCGGTCCGCGACGTCCGCGATGCGGCGCACCGGGTGCTCGCCCGTGTCGTCCTCGACCACGATCTCCACGAGCCCGGGCAGCGCGAGCAGCATCGGGTCGCCGACCTGCGCAAGCAGCGTCCGCACCTCGTCGGCGGCGACCTCGTCGCGCAGCTCGAGGACGACGGCCGTGTCGTAGCCGGTCGGCGGCGCGCCCTCGGCGGGCAGTGGCAGACGCAGCGCAGGCAGCGAGCCGTCGCGTCGGCGCACCTCGTCAGCCAGCGGGGGACTGTCGTGGGACGCCCGGGCGAGCATCTCGATGGTGTCCGCGACGGAGAACCGCACGCCGCCCGACGTCGAGAGCACCGACACCTCGTCGGCCACGGCCCGCACGGCTGCGAACCCGACCCCGAACCGCCCGACGACACCCATCCCGGCATGACCGTGCGGGATGTTGCTCGGGGGGACGGTCGGACCGCCGTCACGCTTGGCCGACGCGCGCATCGACGCGAGCGACGCGACCCCCGCATCGTCGAGGGGCTCGCCGGTGTTCGCCGCGATGAGCACCGCGCCGTCGGGTGTCGACGCGAGCCGCAGCAGCAGCCGGCCCGGCATCCCGGCTCGCGTCGCGGCGTCCGCGGCGTTCTGGGCGAGCTCGACCAGCACCCGGTCGCGGTAGTACCCGCGGGCGTGGTCCTCCTCGGTGTTGGCGTCCTCGCGCAGCCGGGCGGGCGAGGCACGCCACGCCCCCAGGACGGCCGCTCGGAGAGCCGCCGTCCCGAAGGCGTCGCGGGTCATGGCTACTGGCTCGTCCGCGCCGACTCGTCGCCGCTCGGCACGTCGTCGGACGCTGCCTCCTCGGCCAGGACCGCGGCCGCCGGCGCCCCGAGCGTCACGAGCTCGATGTCGAGGTCGTCGATCGCGGCGCTCGGCTCGGGCCAGTCGCTGGCGTGCGGCTCGGTGTCGGTCTCGGAATGGGCGCCGCAGCCGTGGTCGAGGCTCACGACACGACCGTCGTCGGGCGACCACTCGTTCGAGCACACGCCGAAGACGGTCCCGAGCGCACCCTGGAGCGGGACGAGGAAGCCGCAGCTGAGGCAGGCGTCCGCGGCCGCGAGCGCACCGGCTGACGTCGGCCCCTGCGAGCCGGTGAACCAGCGCGTGGCGGCGGCATCGCGGCCGTCGCGCGACAGGATCCGGACCCGCGCGAGAGCGAGCTCGTCGATCGCGACAGAGTCCAGCTCGTCGTCCCCGGTGGGGGTCCACCCAGGCTCGAGGCGCGGGTCGTCGGCGCGGAACGGCACGACGTCGCCCGGACCGATGTCGCCGGGACGCAGCCGCTCGGACCACGGCAGCCACTCGGGCGAGAGGATCGCGCCGTCGCCGGGGAGCAGCACGGCCTCGCACACCGTGGCGGCACGACCGCGCGGTACCCGGGCGACTGTGACTGTCCACTGCCAGCCCTGGTAGCCGGTCGCGGCGCACGCGAACCGGTGCGAGACGAGCCGTTCGCCGTCGGCGACCGCGCCGACGTACTCCCCGACGTCGGAGGGGTGCTCAGCGAGCTCGACTGCGAACTGGCGCGCGAGGTCGACGGCCGCGCTGAGAACAGCGTCCTTCGTCGCGGCGGCCACGCTCACGCCTCGAAGCTCTCGGCGACGGCGCGCAGGAGCGACGCGTACTTCTCGCCCTGGGCCTTCTCCGGGTAGCGGCCCCGACGCAGGTCGTTGCCGACCTTGTCGAGGACCTTGATGAGGTCCTCGACGATGACCACCATGTCGTCGGCCGGCTTGCGCGCGGCCTTCGCGACGGACGGGACCGGGTCGAGGATCTTGACCGCCAGAGCCTGCGGTCCGCGGCGACCGTCGGCGACGCCGAACTCGACCTTCGCTCCGGGCTTCGGCGGGGCAGCTCCGGCCGGCAGCGCGGACGCATGCAGGAACACCTCGTCACCCTCGTCGCTGGCGATGAATCCGAAGCCGCGCTCGGTGTCGAACCACTTGACCTTGCCGGTGGGCACTGCAACCCCAGATGTGTCGATGGATGTGACGGTGCACGTCGTACCAGTCAAGGCTACCCGGCGCGGGTGCTCCGCGTGGTCTCTCGCGCGGTCATGAGTGCGGAACGGGCCCGGGGCGACCCGCTGCGCGGTCCCGGGGCGCCACCGGGCGCACGTATCGTTGTGCGGATGGCCACTTTCAGCGAGGACCTGCGCAGTCGCAGCGACGACGAGCTCGTCGCGCTGCTGCGGCGTCGTCCTGACCTGGCCTCCCCGTCACCCTCGACGCTGTCCTCGCTCGCGGCGCGGGCCACCAGCCGCGCGAGCCTCGAGCGCGCGCTCGGCAGCGTGGACGCGGTCGTGCTGCAGGTGGTCGAGGCGGTCGTCGCGCTCCACGACGACGCCACCCCGGTCACGGCAGACCGCGTCGCGCAGGCGGTCGGGGCTCGCTCGGACGCCGACCGCGAGCTGGTCGACGCGGCGCTCGCCCGCGCGGTCAGCCTGCTGCTCGTGCGGCTGGACGACGAGCCGGCCACCGGCACCGGCACCGGGAGGGGACTGCTCGCCGCTCCCGGTCTCGCCGAGCTTCTCGGTCCGTATCCGGCGGGGCTCCCGCCCGCAGGTATCGTCTCCGGGGCACCCGCGCCAACCGGCCGGAACGCCGCAGTCACCCCCACGCTGCCCGCACCCCTGGTCCTGGACGACGTCCTCGCCGATGCACCTCCCGGCGCACGTCAGGTCCTCGACGCGCTCATGTGGGGCCCGCCGGTCGGCCTGCTTCCCGCGGTCCGGACCCCCGCCCGGGACGCCGTGCAGTGGCTGCTCACGCACGGTCTGCTCAGTCCGGGCGACACCCGCCACGTGCTGCTCGCGCGCGACGTCGCGCTCGCGCTGCGGTCGGGCCGGACGCACGCCGAGCTGCGCCGCCCGCCCGCGGCCCCGTCCCACGTGCGCCACCCGCTCGAGCTCGTCGCAGGCGAGTCGGCCATGGCCGCGCAGCGGATCGTCCGGCTCGTCGCCGCGCTCGTGCGCACGTGGGAGATCGAGCCGGCGCCGGTCCTGCGCACGGGTGGGCTCGGGGTACGTGAGCTGCGCAAGCTCGCCGCCCAGCTCGAGACCGAGGAGGCCGACACGGCGTTCGTCGTCGAGCTCGCCGGTGCCGCCGGCCTCGTGGCCGACGACCGCGAGGAGATCCCCTCGTTCGCACCGACGCTCGCGGTGGACGACTGGCTCACGGCCGAGCTGTCCGTCCGGTGGGCCCTGCTCGCCCGGACGTGGCTCACGACCACCCGGACCGCCTGGATGGTCGGCACTCGGGACGATCGGGGAACGGTGCGGGCTGCGCTCGACCCGGAGCTGACCCGGCCGTGGGCACCCCGCCTGCGCGCGACGGTCCTCGGCGTGCTCGCGGACGCCGCGCCGGGAGCCACGCTCACGGTCGCGCAGGTGAGCGAGCAGCTCGCCTGGCGGACACCGCGCGCCCTGCCACCGACGGCTGCGGTCGCGGCGACGCTCCGCGAGGCCGGATTGCTCGGCGTCGTGGCCGCGGGCGCACTCTCCCCCGCCGGTCGCACGCTGCTCCCTGACCTGCGTCCCCTCGACGAGGCCGCCGCGACCGCGGGCTCCGGGGACCGTCGGCGAGCACGTTCGGCGTCGTCGTCGAGTGCCAGGGCGGACGTGCAGCCGGATACGGACGACGTGGCCGCAGCGCTGCGTGACGCGCTCGCGGACGCGGTCGACGAGATCCTGCTGCAGGGTGACCTCACGGGCGTCGTCCCCGGCCGCCCCTCCCCCGAGCTCGAGTCGCTCATCGAGCGCGCCGCCCGGGTCGAGTCCCGCGGCGGCGCCCTGACCGTCCGGTTCACGCCCGAGAGTGTGCGCGCCGCGCTCGATGCCGGGACGACCGCCGACGAGCTGCTCGCCGACCTCGCCGCGCACTCCCGCGGTGCGGTACCCCAGCCGCTCGACTACCTGGTGCGGGACGCCGCGCGCCGGCACGGCCGGCTGCGGGCCGGCGCCGCGTCGAGCTACGTGCGCGCCGAGGACCCGGCGCTGCTCGCGGGCCTCGTCGAGGACCCACGGCTCGCGGCGTTCGGACTCGTGCGGCTGGCCCCGACCGTCCTGGCCGCCCAGGTCTCGACCCGCGAGCTGCTGGCCGCTCTGCG
>JAYTSH010000253.1:0-9560 GCA_043745755.1 Cellulomonas sp.
CTCGGCGAGGTGGACGCCCCGGACGTCGGCGAGCTGGTCGGCCTGCGTGCGGCACGAGAACCCGTCGGCGAGGAACACGTCGCCGGGGGCCGCGGCCCGGAGCGCGGGCAGGAGCTCGTGCTCGGCGACGGCCACCGAGACGTCGTAGTGGCCCTTCTCCATGCCGAAGTTGCCTGCGAGTCCGCAGCACCCGGCGAGCGTCGAGAACTGCGCGCCCGCCGCGGTCAGGAGCGAACGGTCGGCCGTGAACGTCATCACCGAGTGGTGATGACAGTGCGGTTGCACGACTGCGGTGACGTCCGACAGGTCGGGGAGCGTCCAGCGGTCGCCCGGGCCGATCGGGGCGGGCGCGGTGAGCAGCTCGGCGAGCGTGCGCGTCTCGCGGGCGACCGCGAGCGCGCGCGGGTCGTCCGGGAACAGGTCGCACAGGTCGGAGCGCAGCACCGCGGTGCACGACGGCTCGAGGCCAACGATCGGCACGCCGTTGACCGCGAACGGGCCGAGCACCCCGAGCAGGTGCGCGAGGCGCTTGCGCGCGCCGTCGAGCTGACCGGTCGTGATCCAGGTCAGCCCGCAGCACGCCTGCTCGTCGGGGACGATGACCTCGTAGCCGGCAGCGGTCAGCACGTCGACCGCGGCGTGCGGGACGGACGGCGCGAGGCTGTCGCTGAACGAGTCCGTCCACAGCACGACCATGGGCCGCGGCGGTGTGCCGACCGGTGTCACGAGCTTCTGCGCCCCGTCGTGCTTCCACGCGGTGCGGAACGGCGTGGGCGCGAACGTGACCATCGACCGACGGGTGTCCATGCCGCCGACGGCAAGGACGACCTTCGCGATCGGTCGAACCCCGAGTGCCGTGTTCGCGAGCCACGCCAGCCCGGGCACGGCCGTTACGAGTCGGATCCAGCGGGGCAACCAGCCGAGCACGTAGTGCGTGACAGGTCGGAGCCGACGGCGGTATGTACGGTGCAGCACCTCGGACTTGTACTGAGCCATGTCGACGCCCGCGGGGCAGTCGCTCGAGCACGCCTTGCAGCCCAGGCACAGGTCGAGGGCCTCGTGCACCTCGGGCGACGACCACCCTCGCGTGACGAGCGTCCCGTTCGCCATCTCCTGCAGCACGCGCGCCCGGCCACGCGTGGAGTCCTTCTCGTCGCGCGTCGCGAGGTACGACGGGCACATGAACCCGTCGGCCGCCGAGGTGTCCGAGCGGCACGTGCCGACCCCCACGCAGCGGTGCACGGCAGTGGTGAAGTCGCCCGCGTCGTGCGCGAACGCGAACCCGCTCGCCGCGGCCGGCAGCGGGTGCGCGTGCGGGCGGCGCAGATCTGCATCGAGCGGTCGGGGCCGGACGAGCACGCCGGGGTTGAGGAGGTCGCGCGGGTCGAGCAGGTCCTTGAACGCCTCAAAAGCGCCGATCGCGGCGGGCGAGTACATGACCGGCAGCAGCTCGCTGCGCGCCCGGCCGTCCCCGTGCTCGCCCGAGAGCGAGCCGCCGTGCGCCGCGACGAGGTGTGCGGCGTCGGTCATGAACTCACGCAGCGGGTTGCCCGACCGCTCGAGCGGGATGTCGAGCCGCAGGTGCACGCAGCCGTCTCCGAAGTGCCCGTACGCGAGCCCGTCCACGCCGTGCGACGCCATGAGCGCCTCGAGCGCGCGCAGGTACGCGCCGAGCCGCGCCGGTGGCACGGCCGAGTCCTCGAAGCCGGGCCAGGCCTGCGCGCCTGACGCGGTCCGGCCCGCGAGCCCTGCGCCGTCCGCGCGGATGCGCCACATCGCCGCGGCGTCCGGGCCGGGCGGAAAGATGCCGACAGCGTCGGTGCCGGCGTCGGCCGCAAGCCCGTGCGCGCGTTCGAGGGCCTCGTCGAGCGTCGCGCCGCCGACCTCGACCATCAGCCAGCCACCGCCCGCGGGCAGCGTGGGCACGGCCGAGGGCCCCTGCGCATGCCGGACGACGTCGACCAGCCGCGCATCGATGCCCTCGATCGCGAGCGGGGCGTGGGCGAGGAGCGTGGGGACGACGTCGGCGGCCGAGGCCATGTCCGGGTAGCCGAGCACGACGAGCACGGGCGCGGCCGGGACCGGGACAAGCTTGACCGTGGCCCCGAGCACCGTCACGACGGTGCCCTCCGTGCCGACGAGGGCCTTCGCGAGGTCCGCGCCGTTCTCGGGCAGCAGGTGCTCGAGCGAGTAGCCGGACACCTGCCGGCCGAACCGGCCGAGCTCGGTGCGCAGCGTCTCCATGGTCGCGCGGACCAGTGCGTCCAGCCCCGGCACCGGGTCGAGGCCGCGGCCCGCGGTGAACCGGCGGCCCAGCCCGTCGATCACGTCGAGGTCCACGACGTTGTCGGCCGTCCGCCCGTACGCGACCGCACGCGGGCCGCACGCGTTGTTGCCGATCATGCCGCCGAGGGTCGCGCGCGCCTGCGTCGACGGGTCGGGACCGAAGCGCAGACCGTGCGGCGCGGCGGCCTTCTGCAGGTCGGTGAGGATGACACCCGGCTCGACGCGGGCCGTGCGGGCCTCGGGGTCGATCTCGATGACCCGATTGACGTGGCGCGACAGGTCGATGACCACGCCCGTCCCGATGGCGTTGCCCGCCACTGACGTCCCGCCGCCGCGCGACGTCACCGGCACACCAGCCGCTCGCGCGACGTCCAGTGCCGCGAGCACGTCGTCCGAGTCGCGCGGGAACACCACGACCTGCGGCACGACGCGGTAGTTGGACGCGTCCGTGGAGTACTCGGCCCGACGCCGCGACGAGTCGTCGACCGACCCGCGCACCGCGGCGCGCAGCCCCTCGACGAGGTCGGCGGTCTGGGCGTTCTCGGGGTGCGCAGGCTCGGTCACGGTCGACACGCGTGCAGTCTCCCACCGACCGGCCATTGCACGGGCGCGCGACCGAAATCGGGGTGGTGCGGCCAGATTCACCCCAGATTCCGCTGCACTTCACGGTCCGACGAGCCGATAGAAATCAGCATGAGCGACACCGGGCACCGCGGGCGTGACCGCCGGTCCTTCGTGCCCTCCCCCCGTGGCACCGCGGGACGCGCCGCCCCCGAGCTGCGTCCCGCGGTGCGCACGCTCGACCCCGTCGAGCTCGTCTGGCTCGGCGAGGCGCGCGAGCTGCTGCGCGGGCCGGGCGTCGACCTGACCGACATCGCCTGGCTCGGCGGTCACCTCGACGGGCTCATGACGGCCTGGCACCACACGATGCCCTCCCTGCGCTGGGACCCGCTCCCCACGACGACCGCCGTCGGCCTCGCCGTCGGGGACGCCGTGATCGCGCGCGTGCCCGCCCTGGAGTGGGTCTTCGCATTCGACGCGCCGAGGTCGCCCTACGCGCTCGCGCACCCACGCACGGCCATGGTCGTGCTGCCCGTCGACGCCGTCGCGGAGCTCTGGTACCACGGCACCCCGAACCAGCTGCCCGGTCTCGTCGACGAGCTCGTGGCCCGGTCCACCGAGCCCACCATCGAGGAGCACCCGCGGCTGTCGGGCGCGATACGACTGCTGGCGCGTCGACGCTGAGCCTCCCGCGACGCGGAGCCGCACGCGCTGACGCGTCAGCGCCCCGGCGCCCGCTTCACGAACACGCACCCCGCGCACGCGAGGGACCGCCCCGGCGACGGCTCGCACCCGTGACAGGCGTCGCCGCCGAGCACGTCGCTCGACCGGCTCACGATGCCGAGCCGCACCCAGTGGTCGACGGCCGCCTCGGCGAGCCCGGTGTCGATCCCGAGGTTGGCCGCGATCCGGTCGGTCGTCGCTCCGGCGCGTGCCTCGCGCAGGACGTCGGTCAGCACGCTCATCGTCGGCCCCTCACATCAACCGGCCGAGCTGGAAGACCACCACAGCGGCCGTCCACGCGATCACGAGCTGGACGCCGAGCGCACCGAGCGTCCAGCGCAACCCGAACAGCCGGCGCTGCTCTGCGACGGTCGCGAGGCACGGGGTGTAGGCGAGGACGAACACCATGAACGCCGCAGCCGCAGCCCCGGCCTGCCCACCGGACGACGACTCGAACGTCGCGCGCAGCCGGCTGCCGAGGTCGCCGGCCACCCCCGCGCCGGTGGGCGCGTCGACCGCGTAGGACTGTGCGAACGACCCGACGACGACCTCTTTCGCGACGAACCCGGTCAGGAGCGCCGCCGACGCGTGCCAGTCGTCGAACCCGGCCGGGGCGAACACCGGGGCGATCGCGAGCGCGGTCCGGCCGTACAGGCTGTCGGCGACGGGCACGTCGGCGATCTGGTGCCCGCCCGCGACCGGGACGGCCATGAGCACCCAGACGACCGTGAGCGTGATGACGATGATCTTGCCCGCGTCGGTCACGAACATCCGCACCCGGACCCAGGCCGAGAGCAGCAGCGCACGGACGCGGGGGCGCTGGTAGGCGGGCAGCGCGAGAACGAACGGCTCGCGGCGCAGGTCCCGGAACGCGGTCGCGCGCAGCACGAGGCCGCCGACGACGACGAGCGCGATGCTCGCGACGTACATGAGGAAGATCGCCGTACCCGCGTGTGCCGGGAAGAACACGCTCGCGAGCAGGATGTAGACGGTCAGCCGGGCTGCGCACGACGTGTACGGGACGAGCAGCCCGGTGAGCAGGCGCTGTCGCGCGTTCGGCAACGTGCGGGTCGCGGCCAGGGCCGGCAGGTTGCAGCCGAAGCCGACGACGAGCGGGAGCATCGCGCGCCCGTCGAGTCCGATGGCGCGCATGGCCCGGTCGGCCACGAAAGCGGCCCGCGCGAGGTAGCCGGAGTCCTCGAGCAGCGCGATCGCCAGGAACATGATCCCCATCAGCGGGGCGAACGACAGCACAGTCCCGACGCCCGCGAGGACGCCGTCGACCACGAAGCTCTCGACCCAGTGCGGTCCGGGCAGCGCGGCCCGCACGCTGCCTGCGACGGGTCCGTTGACGAGTGACGACATGGCGCCCATGAGCGGCGCCGCGACGGTCGTCGCGAGCTGGAACAGGGCCCACATGACGGCGAGGAACACCGGGACGCCGAACCACGGGTCGAGCAGCACGCGGTCGACGCGGTCGGACCAGGTGCGCACAGGAGCGGGTCGGGCCGGTGCCGGCGCACCCGGGATCGCGCCCGGTGCTGCGGAGACGTCGCGGCCCGCGAGCGCCCGCTGCACGCCATCGACCCACGTGAACAACCGGTCGGCGCTCGCCAGCTCGGCGTCGAGGTCGAGGGGCCGGCCGCACGAACAGCCCGTCCCGCACGCCGTGTCGCCGAGGCAGGCGCAGGCGGGTGCGGCGTCGGGCAGCAGGACCGGCGGTACGCCGGCGGTGAGGGCGTCGGAGACGACGCGGCTGAGGCGGTCGAGGCCCGCACCGGTGCGGGGGTCGATGGCGACGACGGGGACGCCGAGGAGCGTCGCGAGCCGCTCGGGGTCGACGTGCACCCCGCGTGTGGCGGCGACGTCCGTCATGGTCAGGGCGACGACGAGCCCCTGGCCGGCGCCCGCGACCTGGGCGAGCAGGTACAGCGAGCGCGACAGCGCCCCTGCCTCGACGAGGACGACGGCGAGGTCCGGCACGCCGAGCGCACCGCGACCCGCGACCGTCTCGGCGGTGACCCGCTCGTCGGGCGACCGCGCGAGCAGGCTGTACGTCCCGGGCAGGTCGAGGACGCGCACCGCCCCTGGCTCGTCCGAGCCGGCGCTGCTCCCCGTCCCGGCCAGGCCCCGCCAGGTCCCGAGCTGGACCTCGACGGTCGTGCCCGGGGCGTTGGTGACCTGCTGGCGGGCACCGGTGAGCGCGTTGAAGAGCGTCGACTTGCCGACGTTGGGGTTGCCGACGAGCACCACGGACGGCGCCGACGGGTCCGCCGCGAGACCGGTACGGGCGTCGAGGAGTCCGCCCGACGTGTCGTGGCACGAGGTCACGGCCGGGTACCGCCCGGGGCCTCGAGCTCGATGCGGGTGCAGGTGCGCCCGTCGACAGCGAACCGGTCGGCGCCGATCGCCACCACCCGCCCGCCGAACGCCGCACGGTGGGTGACCCGCACGATCGCGCCGGCCCGCAGCCCGAGCTCGCTCAGCCGCAGCCGGGTCGAGTGCTCGAGGTCGACAGCCACAACCCTCGCCTCGATGTCGGTCGGCCAGCTCCCCAGGTCCATACCACGACCGTACGACTGAGGTAAGGCTCACCTCATAGGACACAGGTCCCGGGTGGTCACGCCAGCGCGGCGTCCAAGGTGATCTGCGTCCCGGTGAGCGCCTTGCTGACCGGGCAGGTGGCCTTGGCGTTCTCGGCGGCCTCGGCGAACCCTGCGGCGTCGAGCCCCTCGACCTCACCGCGGACCGTCAGGGCGATGCCCGAGATGCGGAGACCACCCGCGGGGTCGGGCCGCA
This sequence comes from Cellulomonas sp., assembly GCA_043745755.1. GTDB lineage: Bacteria > Actinomycetota > Actinomycetes > Actinomycetales > Cellulomonadaceae > Cellulomonas_A. The sequence goes on from JAYTSH010000253.1 coordinate 6,370, forward strand.
GGGTCACGTCAGCGGTGACCTCGAGGGCGATCGGGGTCCCGCCGGCCTCGGCGATCACCGCCGAGAGCTGCATCGCGAAGCACGACGAGTGCGCCGCGGCGATGAGCTCCTCAGGGCTCGTGGTCCCACCGGCGTCCTCAGCGGTCCGCCTCGGGAAGGACACGTCGAAGGTGCCGACCTTCGAGCTGGACAGCTCGACCTGACCTCCGCCCTCGTTCAGGGTGCCGTTCCAAGCCGTGCGTGCGGTACGGGTAGCCATGGTGCTCCTTCGTCTGGGTCGTGCGAGCAGGTTGTTCGCCCGCCCGGCCACCATAAGGCGCGTCGCGTCACTCGGCCCGGGCGCGGTGGGACATCACGACGACGTCCGGAGCCCCGGCCGCGTCGAGCGTGCGCGCGGCGTGCTCGTGCAGGGCGCGCCGGACCGACGGGTCCAGCCCGCTGTACAGCGCGGACCGCACCAGCTCGTGCCGAAACACGAGCCGGTCGCCCCGCGCATGCACGACGCCCGCCGCGAGCGCATGACGCAGCACGCGCCAGCACTCCGCCACCGGACGCCGCGCGAGCTCGGCGAGGTCCGCCATGACGAACGACGCGCCGAGCACCGACGCCTCGTTGAGCAGCTGCACGACGTCCGGACCGAGGTAGGCGATCCGGCTACGGACGACGGTGTCGAGCCGGTCCGTCCACCGGGACCCGACCGCATCCACGACGCCGTGACCCGTCACCTGCAGGGCCCCGGCCTCCCGGACCGCCCGGACGACGTCGGTGACGAACCGCGGGTTGCCGCCCGCGGTCAGGACGGTCCCGCGCAGCGACGTGCCGACGGACGCGCCCAGCTGCGCCTCTGCGAGCTCGAGAGCTGCGTTCGAAGACAACGGTCGAAGCTCGAGGTAGCGGGCCCCGGCGCGGGTCCAGGCGGCCACCACTGTCGCGAGATCAGCCGGCCGCGGGACCGGCCGGAGCGTGACCAGGACGAGCGCGTGCGGGACTGTGCCCTCGTGCGCGAGCCGGTAGAGAACCGCGAGGGACTCGTCATCGGCCTCGTGCAGGTCCTCCAGGACGAGGAGCCACGGTTCGTCGTCGCCGCGCCGCCGGATCAGGTCCGCGGCGAGCTCCTCGGCGCGGGCGGCGAGGGCTGCGGGCAGCCGGTGGCGCCCGGCCGCGTCGGCAGCGTTCTCGGCGTCGGCGTCGGCGTCGGCCAGCAGGGAAGCGAGCTCATCCTCGATCGCGTCGAGGTGCGACGCCGAGCCAGCGGGCCGGGTGGGGTTCGGTCCGCGGTCGCCCGCCAGCATCGCCTCGGCGAGCAGCCCGAACGATCGCGCTCCGGCGGGTCGGGCGACGGCGCTGCGGACCTCCAGCCCGAGCAGCCGCGCGCTCGTGCGCACCGCGTCGACCAGGGCGGACTTGCCGATGCCTGCCTCGCCCTCGAGCAGGACGATCGAGCCAGCGCCTGCCGAGACGGACGCGAGCGCGTCGTCGAGATCGTCGAGCTCGGCGGCGCGACCGATCAACGGGAGGTCCCAATCCGACCCCGCGGCGTCGTCCATGCGCCCGATCGTAGGTCCGAGCGCTCGCCCGCGCCTCAGTCCACGTACTCCCAGTGCCACGCCTCCGGCTTGCTGCCGCCCGCGCGGGCCCACGTCGGCAACGTCCAGCCGTACGCCTCGGCGTTCGCGAGCAGCCACCTGTGCTGCGCCGTCCCGAACGACTGCGCGCCCGCACCCAGGTCGACGGCCTTGCCGAGCCCGTGGTTCGACGTCCCCGGCTGGGCGCACAGACTGCCCCTGGTCCGGCTGCACACGAGCTGCGAGGCGTAGGAACGGTAGGAGTCGGAGATCACGAGGTCGGTGCCGAACTTCTCGCGGTAGGCCGCGTTCAGCTGCTCGATCGCGGCGGCCGCGTCGCACCGGAGCTCGGCACCGGCGGCGAAGGTCAGCACGCACAGGGCGGCGGCCGGGATGCGCCCGTTCGCGTACTGGTCGACCGACACGCGCTGGGCCGAGCGGGTCGCGGCCTGCTCGGCGGCTGCCCGAGCGGCCTCGGCGTCGGCCGCGGCGGTCGCCGCCGTGGCGGCCTGCTGGTCGCGAACGGCCTGCGTGACCACGACGACGAGCGCGGCGACCTTCGACGCGGTGGTGCGCAGCTGCTTGGTCGCGGCGTCCTCGACCTGCGCCGGAACGGCCGCGAGCGCGTCGAGCGCAGCCGCGGACGCGGAGGTCGCACCGATCGGGGCCGACGACGCGGACGGGCCCGGGGCCGGGGTGGGCGCCGCCGACGGTGCTGCGGAAGGGTCGGTCGAGGACGACGCCGCGGGCGACGGCTCGGCGGCACCTGCTGTGGGCTGGGCGGTCGGGGCGGTCGTCACGGTGTCGGTGGTCGCTGGACTCGGCGCCGGGCTCGTCGGCGCGAGGTTCGTCGGTTCCGGGTCTGCCGGGGCGACCGGCGCGACCGGGGCAGCTGCGACCGCCAGGAGCCGGTCCAGCTCGGCTGCGGCCTGGTCCAGCTGGGTCAGCGTCTCCGCAGGCACGACCGTGACGCGCGCGGTGCGCACCGCCTGGGCCTGCTCGGCGGCTGCCGCAGCTGCCGCCACGACGGCCTGCCGGTGGTGGGTGCTGACCTGCTCGGCGGCGGCTGCGCGCTGCACCCGTGCTCCGGCGATGTCGGCCATCAGCGGGCTCTGGGTGATGTCCGGCTGCACCGCCATGGCGAAGCTGCCGACCGACACCAAGAGCACCACGGCCACGGCGGTCTTGGCGACGCGCCCGGCCGGGCTGCGCGGGGTCGTCGGGGTGCGCTCGGCTCGCGAGGCGACGTGCCGGCCACCGCGAGACGAGCGACTCGGGGTCGGCATTCCGTCACTCACGCGTCACACGTTACGTGCGGTGGACACGCGTCCAGTACCGCACGGGGGCCTCTCGCGGGGGGATCCTGTGTGGATCTCGTCACGTCTCCGTCACAGTTTTCATAGCGAGGGTTCCGGAGGGCTGCGCCGCCACTACGATTCACGCCGTGGACGTTGACAGCACCCAGCACGTCGGGGCCGTCACATCCCCCGCCGGCACTCCTCACCAGCACGGCCTCGACGACCTCTACGACATCGGCCGCCTCGCCGACAGGCTCGGCGTCGAGCACGCGACCATCCGCGTCTGGCTCTCGCGCAAGGTGCCCTGGCTCCCCGCGCCCGACGGGCG
>JAYTSH010000254.1:0-3916 GCA_043745755.1 Cellulomonas sp.
TTCCTCGGGGTGGTCCAGGTCGTGGTGTACACGGGCGCGATCATGATGCTGTTCCTCTTCGTCCTGATGCTCATCGGGGTCGACGCGTCAGACTCGCTCGTCGAGACGATCCGCGGTCAGCGCTGGATCGGCCTGCTCGCGGGAGCCGGACTCGGCGTCGTCCTGGTCGGCGTGGCCGTCCGGGCGACCTACCCGAAGCCGTCCGGGCTGCAGGTGCCCAACGCCGACTCGAACCCGGTGGGCATCGCCCGCATCGTCTTCGGCGACTACGCCTTCGCTCTCGAGGTCGTCGGCGCGCTGCTCGTGATCGCGGCGCTCGGCGCGCTCGTCCTCACGCACCGCCAGCGTCTCGTCCCGCGCATCGGGCAGAAGGAACGGGCCGACTCCCGCGTCGCGAAGGGCGAGCGGCTCACCCCGCTGCCCGCCCCCGGCGTGTACGCGCGGCACAACGCGATGGACGTGCCCGCGCTCGACCCGCGCGGCAAACCGATCGAGGCGTCGGTCTCCCGCGTGCTGCGCATCCGCAGTCAGGAGCAGGGCGCTCGGGTCCTCGACACGGCGGTCGGAACCCTGGTCGAGACGTCCGACGGGTCAGCAGCGCCGCCCGGAGCGGTCCCGTCCGGCCTGCCGGCCATCGAGGCGGTCACCCGGGTCGATCCCGGCACGCCGACGGAGGAGGGGCTGTGAGCCTGACGAACTACCTCGTGCTGGCCTCGATCCTGTTCGCGATCGGCGCGACGACGGTGCTGCTGCGCCGCAACGCGATCATCGTGTTCATGGGCGTCGAGCTGATGCTGAACGCGACGAACCTGCTGCTCGTGACGTTCTCGCGCCTGCACGGCAACCTCACGGGGCAGGTGCTGGCCTTCTTCGTGATGGTCGTCGCCGCCGCTGAGGTCGTCGTCGGCCTGGCGATCATCGTGGCCATCTTCCGAACCCGCCGCTCGGCCTCGGTCGACGACGTCAACCTGTTGAAGAGCTGAGGGCCGCCGCCGTGAGCACCGTGACCACCCTGGCCCTCGTGGGCCAGGACACCATCGCCGCTGCGACGCCGGCCGGGGGCGTCCTCTCCCTGGGCTGGCTCCTCGTCGTGCTTCCTGCCCTCTCCGCGGCAGTGCTGCTGCTCGCGGGCCGACGCTCGGACCGCTGGGGCCACTGGCTCGGCGTGCTCGCGCCCGGTCTGAGCTTCGTCGTCGGCCTCATCGCGCTCATCGCGCTGCTCGGGCGCCCGGCCGCGGAGCGCGTCGTCGACCTGCACCTGTTCTCGTGGATCCCCGCGGGGCCGTTCACGCTCGACGCGGGACTGCGCCTCGACCCCCTGTCGCTCACGTTCGTGCTGCTCGTGACGTTCGTCGGCACGCTCATCCACGTCTACTCCGTGGCGTACATGGACCAGGACGTCGACCGTCGCAGGTTCTTCGCGTACCTCAACCTGTTCGTCGCGGCGATGCTCCTGCTCGTCCTGGCGGACAGCTACCTGCTGCTGTTCGTCGGCTGGGAGGGTGTCGGCCTCGCGTCGTACCTGCTCATCGGCTTCTGGAACCACAAGACGCCGAACGCGGTCGCGGCCAAGAAGGCCTTCATCGCGAACCGGGTCGGTGACGTCGGCCTGCTCGTCGCGATGATGATCATGTTCTCGGCCTTCGGCGGCGTCAGCTTCTCCACCGTGCACGCGGGCATCGCGGGGGCGAGCAGAGGCACGCTCACGGCGCTCGGCCTCATGCTGCTCCTGGCCGCGTGCGGCAAGTCGGCGCAGTTCCCGCTGCAGTCGTGGCTCGGGGACGCGATGGCCGGCCCGACGCCGGTCTCGGCGCTCATCCACGCGGCGACGATGGTCACCGCGGGCGTCTACCTCATCGTCCGCTCGGCCCCGATCTTCGACGCGACGCCGGACGCGCGGCTCGTCGTGGCGATCGTCGGCGGGATCACGCTGCTGTTCGGCGCGGTCGTCGGCGCGGCCAAGGACGACATCAAGAAGGTCCTGGCCGCTTCGACGATGTCGCAGATCGGCTACATGATGCTCGCGGCGGGCCTCGGCCCGATCGGGTACGCGTTCGCGATCTTCCACATGGTGACGCACGGCTTCTTCAAGGCCGGCATGTTCCTCGGTGCGGGGTCCGTCATGCACGGCATGGACGACCAGGTCGACATGCGCCGCTTCGGCGGGCTCGCGCGGTCCATGAAGATCACCTGGATCACGTTCATGGCCGGCTGGCTCGCGATCCTCGGCGTCCCTCCGTTCTCCGGATTCTGGAGCAAGGACAAGATCATCGAGGCGGCGTTCATGCCGGTCGACGGGTCGCCGTGGCGCGCGTGGGTCTTCGGCCTGGTCGCGCTCATCGGTGCCGGCCTGACCGCGTTCTACATGTCGCGCCTGTTCTTCATGACGTTCGAGGGCGACAAGCGGTGGAGCGCGCGGCTCGACGGCAGCAAGCAGCACCCGCACGAGGCGCCCAAGCTCATGACGGTCCCGATGATCGTGCTGGCCGTCGGGTCGGTCGCGATCGGGTTCGTCCTCCAGCTCGGTGGCGGCCTGACCAGCTGGCTCGAGCCGGTCACGGGTCATGTGGACCACGAGGGCTCGCCTGTGCTGCCGGTCTGGCTGCTCGTCAGCCTGACGCTCGCGCTGGTCATCGCCGGCGTCGTGCTGGCCTGGCGCCAGTACGCGACGGCGCCCGTGCCGATCACGCCGCCGCGGGCCTCGGTGCTCACACGCGCCGCCCGGGTAGACCTGTACCAGGACGAGGTCAACGACGCGCTTCTCGTCGAGCCGGGTCAGCACCTGACCCGTTCGCTCGTCTACGGCGACGCCCAGGTCGTCGACGGCGCGTTCGCCGGGCTCGCGAAGCTGACGGTGGGTCTCGGCAGCGTCGTGCGCACGTTCCAGACGGGCTACGCCCGCACCTACGCCGCAACGATGCTCGTGGGCGTTGTCGTCCTCGCCGTCATCGTCCTGGCACCGCGGATCTGAGGGAGAGCACCGACCGATGACATCCTCCGGATTCCCCTGGCTCACAGCGCTGATCGTGCTGCCGCTCCTGGGCGCGGCCACGGTGTGGGCGCTGCCGAGGTCGCAGCGCCGGATCGTGCGGCACGTCGCCTTGGGCTTCTCTGTCGTCGAGCTCGCGCTCGCCGTCGGTGCGCTGCTGGCGTTCGACACGTCCGCGTCGGCCACCCACCAGCTGAGCGAGACCCACGCGTGGATATCGTCGTTCGGGGTCAGCTACGCCGTGGGCGTCGACGGGCTCGGGCTCGCTCTCGTCCTGCTGTCGGTCGTTCTCGTGCCGCTCGTCATCCTCGCCGCCTGGCGCGAGCAGGACGGCGACCTCGACCGGCTGCGGCACTACGTCGCGCTGGTCCTGCTCCTCGAGGTCTTCATGGTGGCGGTGTTCGCCGCCCGCGACGTGTTCCTGTTCTACGTGCTGTTCGAGGCGATGCTCATCCCGGTCTACTTCATGATCGGGGTCTTCGGCGGCGTGCACCGGCGCTATGCGGCCGTGAAGTTCCTGCTGTTCTCGCTCGCAGGCGGGCTCATCATGCTGGTGGGTGTCATCGCGCTCTACCTGCAGGGTCCCGGCGGGCCGCAGGGCTTCCTCATCGACAACCTCGTCGGCGCGAACATCCCGGTGACGACCGGCCGGTGGCTGTTCGCGGCCTTCTTCATCGCGTTCGCGATCAAGGCCCCGATGTTCCCCGTGCACACCTGGCTGCCCGACGCGGCGGAGAACGCGCCCGCGGGTACGTCCGTGCTGCTGGTCGGCGTGCTGGACAAGGTCGGCACGTTCGGGATGCTGACGCTGTGCCTCCCGCTGTTCCCCGAGGCCTCGCGCTGGGCCGCTCCCGCCGTGATCGTGCTTGCCGTCATCTCGATCCTCTACGGCGGTCTGCTCGCGATCGGGCAGAAGGACCTCATGCG
>JAYTSH010000255.1:0-3974 GCA_043745755.1 Cellulomonas sp.
GCCGCGCTCGAGGACCTGCTGGACGGGTGGCCCGGGACGCTGATCGTCGTCTCGCACGACCGCTACCTGCTCGAGCGGGTGTGCGACCGCCAGGTCGCCCTGCTCGGGGACGGCACGATCCGCGACCTCCCTGGCGGTGTCGAGCAGTACCTCGAGCTGCGACGGACCGCGACGGCGGAGGAGTCGGGAGCGGGGCGGGCTCCCGCGACCCCGAGCACGTCGAGCCGCCCGGCGCCCGTCGACGACAGGTCGGGCGACACCGGCCCGACGAGCGCCGCCGACGCACGCGCGAACCGGAAGGAGCTCCAGAAGATCGAGCGCCGCCTCCAGCTGCTCGCCCGCAAGCAGACAGACCTCCATGCGCGCATGGTCGTCGTCGCGGACGACTACGTCGCACTCGGTGCGCTCGAGGTCGAGCTGCGTGCTGTCCACGACGAGCGGTCGACCCTGGAGGAGAGATGGCTCGAGGTCGCGGAGGAGGACTGACCCGTCCGTCCGCAGCCCGCGTGCTGCTGGTCGCGACCGGGGTGCTCGCGTTCGTCGTCCGGATCGGACCCGTCGTCGCCGCCGGGATGCTCCGGGGCGCCATGTCTTACGACGAGGGGGTGCAGCTCCAGGTCGCGCAGCGGCTGGTCGCGGGGCACGTGACCTACCGCGACGTCCTGTTCGTGCACCCGCCCGGCGTGGTGCTCGCGCAGGTCCCGATCGCATGGCTCGGCCAGCTCGTGGGCGAGCCGAGCGCGCTCGCGGTCAGCCGCTGCCTCGCCGCGGGGATCGGGGCCCTCACGGCCGTCCTGGTCGCCCGGCTGCTGCTGCCGCGCGGACTGGTTGCCGCAGGCATCGGCGGCGCGGTCGCGGCGCTGTTCGGCCCCGCCGTGGCAGCCGACAGGGTCGCACTTCTCGAGGGCGCCCTGTCCCTCGGGCTCGTCGTCGCGCTGAGCGCCCTGGCCGCTGTGAGGCGCCGCGACCCGGCGCAACCCGCCATCGCATCTCCGGCGCTCGCGACCGTGGCAGTGGCCCCGACCCCGGCAGTCGCCCCGACCCCGGCGGCGACGTCCACGTTGTCAGCCCGTTCACGGCGCGCCCTCGTCGTGGGCGGCGCGGCGATCGGGCTCGCCGCTGCGGTCAAGGTCTGGGCCCTGGTCGATGTGGTGCTGCTCGTCGCGATCGTGGCGACCCGGTACGGCCGGTCGGCGGCCTGGCGCTGGGCCGCGGGTTGCGCCGCCGCGCTGGTCGTCGTCGCCGGTCCGTTCGCGCTGCTGGCTCCGGCGTCGATGTGGCACGACGTGGTCGTCGCGCAGCTGCATCGCCCGCGTCCGGCCGGCGCGTCCCGCGACGCGATCGTCGTCGGGGTGATGGCGCTCGTCGCGGGCGGGCTGCTGGTCGCGCTCGTGCGGCTCGTGCGCAGGTTCCGGACGCCGCCGCACCGGTGGCCCGAACCAGTCTGGTGGCTCGTCATCGGGGTCGCGCACCTCGCGGCGCTCGTCGTGGCGCCCTCGCACTACCTCCACTACGACGCGTTCGTCACCGTGCCGCTCGCGCTGGTCCTCGGTGCGGGCGCGGGCTGGGGTGCCCGGCGCATCGTCAACAGGGCCGCAGGGATCCGGCTCGGCGCCGTCCTCGCCGCGGTCCTCGTGACGCTCGCCTTGACGCTGCCGGCGCTGAGCCCGGGTGCGGGGGTGTCGGCGACGGTCCTCGACCGCGAGGCGCACGGTTGTGTGTGGGTCCGCGAGGTCCAGTTCCTGATCGTCGCGGACCTGTCCCGTCGGCAGATCGAGCGTGGCTGCCCGGGTCAGCCCGACCTCTTCGGCCTGACGATGGCGACGTATTCCGAACCCGACCCGGCGGCGGCGCTCGCGGCTCTCGACCGAGAGCTCGCGCAGCAGCTCGCGCTCAGCGATGTGGCGTTCCTGCAGGCCTCCGATCCGCGCCAGGACCTCGGACCGGTCGCGCGTCGGTACCTCGCCAGGCACTTCGTCGCGGGCCCGACGACGGGGAGCGTGCAGGTCTGGCGTCGCACGGACCCGGTCGGCAGCCTGGGCTGAGCCACGGGTCGGCTGGTCGGTTGCGCCGAGCGGTCGGGGGCGCTGCGCGGTCGCGTGCTTCGGGTCAGGGAGTGTCGAACGGTGCGACGAGATCACGTAGCAGGTCGGCGAGCCGTGCGCGGTCGGCGTCGGCCAGGTTGCCGAGCAGCCCGCGCTCGACCATCAGCAGGTCGGCCATGGCGTCGTCGACCCGGGCCAGGCCGAGGGGCGTCAGCTCCACGAGCACCCCGCGCCGGTCGTCGGGTGACGGCCCGCGCTCGACGAGACCGCGCTCAGTCAGGCGGTCGATGCGGTTCGTCATCGTGCCGCTCGTCACCAGGGTCTGCGTGAGCAGCGCGCCGGGGGACAGGCGGTAGGGCGCACCGGCGCGGCGCAGCGCGGAGAGCACGTCGAACTCCCACGTGTCGAGCCCGTGCCGGCTGAACGACCCGCGCCGTGCGAGGTCGAGGTACCGCGCGAGCCGAGTCACGCGGGACAGGACGGTCAGGGGGGTCACATCGAGGTCGGGGCGCTCACGGGCCCACGCTGCCACGATGCGGTCGACCTCGTCGCGCGGGCGCTCCTGGGCGGCGTCCGCCGCGCCTCGATCCCCGGTGGTGTCAGCCGTCATGACGCGAGTTTACTTGACGTCGAGATACTTCTGCGTCAGGCCTTGAGCCGGGTGATCAGTGTCGGGTGGCGCTCGAGGCCCGCCAGACCGTTCCAGGCGAGGTTCACGAGGTGCGCGGCGACCTCGTGCTTGTCCGGGCTGCGCGCGTCGAGCCAGTACTGGCCCGTGAGCGCGACCATGCCGACGAGCATCTGGGCGTAGATCGGTGCCGTCTTCGGGTCGAGGCCCTGACGCGTGAACTGGTCGGCGAGCATGTGCTCGACCTGCGTCGCGACATCGCCGATGAGGCTCGAGAACGTGCCGGTGGCCTGCGCGACGGGTGAGTCCCGCACGAGGATCTGGAAGCCGTCCGTCGAGGTCTCGATGTACGTCAGGAGCGCGAGCGCGGTCCGCTCGAGCAGCAGCTTCGGGTGCCCGCCCTCCTCGAGCGCCCCAGTCAGCGCGTCCGTCAGCGCCCGGGTCTCGCGGTCGACGACGACGGCGTAGACGCCCTCCTTGCCTCCGAAGTGCTCGTACACGACCGGCTTGGAGACCTGGGCTCGCGCGGCGATCTCCTCGACGCTCGTGCCGTCGAAGCCCTTCTCCGCGAACAGGCGGCGGCTGACGGCGAGGAGCTGCTCCCGGCGTTGTGAACCGGTCATGCGCGACCGGGTAGGTCGCCTGGTGTCGGAGGTCACGCGCCCATCATGCCGTGCGAAGGCTGGCAGACTGGTCCGCCGACGGCGTGCGGTGCCGGGGCGACCCGGTTCCACCGCCGGTCCGCCCTGGTGTAATGGCAGCACGCAGGCCTTTGGTGCCTTGCGGTCCGGGTTCGAATCCTGGGGGCGGAGCCACCGGTCCGGCGCGCCCTGACCCTACGGTCTCGATCAGGGGCCGGTGACGGGCCGGTGCGGACCTGTGTCCCGATCGCGCGCGGGACGGGGCGGCCCATGAGCGGCGGTAGAGTGCTGGTGCGCCAGACTCTTCGCCCGGGCATCGGGCAGTTCCGACGGGAGCACACGCAGGTGACCACCCCCCGCCCAGCCGCCGTCATCGTCCTCGCCGCAGGTGAAGGCACACGGATGTGCTCGGCGACACCGAAAGTTCTGCACACGCTCGCGGGTCGCAGCATGCTCGGCCACGCCCTCGTCGCAGCCCGTTCCCTCGATCCGGGCCGCCTCGCCGTCGTCGTGCGCCACGGCCGGGACGCCGTCGCGGCGCACGCCCTCGAGCTCGACCCTGAGGTCCTGCTGGCCGACCAGGACGACGTGCCGGGTACCGGCCGTGCCGTCCAGATCGGTCTCTGGGTGCTGGACGCGGCTACGCAGGCCGCCGTCGCC
>JAYTSH010000256.1:0-7106 GCA_043745755.1 Cellulomonas sp.
CGAACCCCGCCGGCCCACCAGCCGGCGGGGTTCACTTCGCCACAAACCGTCCTCACCGACACTGACGCCGCCATCGCCGCCTGACGTGGCGGTCAACAGGGAGTCGGCTGCTTGGGTGAGGGTGATGCCGGCTGCTTGTCGCAGTGGGCGCAGCTCGCTGATGACGATCCCTTCGGAGGAGGCGCTGTCGAAGGCCCGGGCCAGGTTGGGACCGGAGCCGCTGCGGCTGTTGTTCGAGGCGGTGGCCAGTCCGTTGGCGACGGCCCAGACCCCGGGCGGGTTCTGGCGCGGCCTGCGTCTGATGAGCATCGACGGCACCACGTTGGACGTGCAGGACACGCAGGCGAACTGGGCGCGGTTCGGGGGTCCGACCACGAAGGACGCGGCTGGCACCGCGATGCGGGGTGGGTTCGCGCAGGTGCGGCTGGTGGCGTTGGCCGAGTGTGGGACCCGGGCGCTGATCGCGGCCACCATCGGGCCGTTCACCCGCGGGGAGAAGACGTTGACCGCGGATCTGCTGCCCCGGCTGGACGCCTCGATGCTGGTCCTGGCGGACCGCAACTTTCCCGGCTATGAGCTGTGGCGCGACGCGAGTGCGACCGGCGCGGCGTTGGTGTGGCGGGTCGGGGCGAACTTCTCCCTGCCCGTGGACGCCGTCTTGACCGATGGCAGCTATCTGTCCCGGTTCAAAGCACCCCGAGAGCTGGCCCGCGACGGCGCGAAAGACCTTGCCGTTCGAATCGTGGAGTACCACGTGCTCGAACAGGACGGCACGGTTGCCGAGATCTTCGCCCTGGCCACCACGCTGGTCGACCCCGTCGCCGCACCCGCCCGCGACCTCGCCGAGCTCTACCACCAGCGATGGCAGATCGAGACCGCGTTCGGGGCATTGAAGTCCCAGCTGCGCGGCGACAACGTGGTGCTGCGCTCCAAGACCCCCGACGGCGCCGAGCAGGAATGCTGGGCACTGCTGTGCGCGTACCACGCCGTGCGCGACATCCTGCTCGCCGCCGCGACCCTGACCGAACGAGACCCCCTACGGCTCTCGTTCGTCCACGCGCTCGACGCAGTACGCGGCCCAGTCGCAGACTCGGCCGCCTTTCCCCCCTCACCAACCGCTACATGAACTCCCCGCACCCTGGCTGGCCGCCATCGCCGGCGTTGTCAATCGCGTACGCCACGGCCGGACCAACCCGCGCCAAGCCAAACGAAGCCACCGCTACCCAACCAAACCCACCGACCGGGCCAGACGACCACCGCCGCGCGGCCCACTGACCCTCGTCATGCTGCCCTTACCTCAACAGAACTAAGTTGAGGGTATTGAGGGCCACCGGGCACAGGTCACACGCCAGCCATCCCTGCAGCCGCGTCGAGCGTCACTTTAGGAGCTTGAAATTCAGTTGCGCGTCCTGTTCTACGCCACCGACGAACAGCCTATTCCGCGTCCCCGCTCCCTTTCCCTTCGCCAGCCACACGGTCACCGCATTGCCGGGAGTCGCGTCGTCTGTCGTGAGACGCACGTAGTAGTCCCCAGCCGACAAGTTCAGCGTCTGAACGAAATTGACGTACCCCATCGCGTTGTCGTTGAGCCTGCTGGCATCGATGCTGCGAGTGACCAGCGGAGATTCGGTGTTGCTATCTGGGTCGTAGCGTCCGAACTCCAGATCAAGCCGAGACGTGTTCGTCCTCGCATAGGTGCCAAAGTCCACCGCGACTCCGCTCACGTCAGACGCCGCCAGGTCGAAGGTCTGTAGAACGTCGCTCCCTCCGGTTATCGGGCCAGCCGGTTCAAGTGCGGCTCCGCTGGGAACCGGGTCATAGACGACCCCGCTATACAGCGCATTCACACCCATACCTTTCCGGATCCAGATGCGCGAACTCTCCGCGTCGAAATATGTCGCGACGGCATCGGAATACGGATAGTAGACGTAATCGCGCGCGAGCAGTGCTTCGAGCGGCTTGCTAAACTCGCTGTACTTGTGGCCCCAGACGTCGTCGCCCGGGTTGTAGATCACGACGTTTGGCCGGTTCTTCTCGAGATCTGCGATCAGATCCGGCATGAAAGCCTCCGCAAACCACGGCACGAGACCGCCACCCATCCGGCTGGGGGGCCGCACATCATTGTTAAAGAAGATCGATGAATCCAACGAGGCGGGGTAGGCGTAGCCTCCGGCCGGAACGTACTTCTGCACGTAGTAGTCGGGTTTCTTGTCGAAGATGTGAGCCAGCCCCGCAGGCCCGTGCAGGCCCTTGACTGTGGTCCCCCACGACGGCATAACGCTCAAGACGACGACGACGACGGACACCAGCGCAGCGCGCAGACGCTTCGGGTTGAAGGCAAAGCGATCAATAAGGTAAGCCACGCAGAACCATGAGAACATGATGTACGCCGTGGAGTGGAACCCGGTATAGCCACGGATTCCCGTGTATACCGTGAACAGTGCCGACACGATACCGAGCGCTTTGCTCTTCTCGGACAGCAAATAGCAGGTGGTCACGTTGGCCAGGATCAGCACGGCCGCCGTGAACGACGACATCGTCGACAGTTGGCTCAACGTGCCAGAAATATGGTTCGCGTAGTTCGTGAAGGAGTCGAGTACCGACCCGACCGCGCCAGTTGCAGCGTCGCTGGAGTACTTCGAGTACACCTCGGTATTGAACGTGAACGACTGATACACCATGGCGCGCAGCGCGTGGTTCACGGTGAAGTACCCGACGTAGAGCAACGCAAGGGTGGCAAGCGAAGCGGTGACCAAGGCATAGCGGCGGGCCACCTCGACGCTGGAGCGTATTAGTCTTGCGTGCCATCTTTCGTTTTTCCTGCTCGCTCTGCCCCGCTCGATCTCTACCAACACCACGCCAAGGAAAATCACCGCGATCGCGTACACCGACATGAGCGCAACGCCGGCGGCAAAGAAGATTGCCAGCGCGATCACGACCGAGCTTGAACGCGACAGTCTTAATGGTTTCCTGATGCTGTAGTCGAAGAACTCCAGATAGAGCACGAGCAACCCCATCGCCTGCACCATGTCGGAGAGGATGTTCCCCATCTGGGCATGTCTAGCGATGTCAAAAATGAACAGGACCGGCAGCATGAGAAGTGTTCTGGCGCCTACGGCCGCCCTGTACCGGTAGTACACCATCATGAAGAAGGCGGCGATGATGGTGTAAAAGCAGATCCGAAACCCCGCTACAGACGAGACTCCGAGTCGCGCGAAAACTCCTAGGACGTAATACATCAACGGCGTGTGCTGGGAGTAGTAGTCGCGGTACACCACTCCACCGGCCGCAACCGTCCGTGCTCCGAGGAGGTTGTCCAACTCGTCGACGAAGAAGGGTGGGGCCGTGATATAGGGCGCCATGAGGAGCAGCACCAGCACGAAGAACGCAATGATCTTGACCGGCAGGCGGGCAATGAGCTGACGCGCTGGTGCGAGTCGCCTCACCACGGACCCGCTGAACTTCTGCTGGGGGCTGGTCGATCGCGGACGCTCCACAGCTGATGTTCTCCGGTTGACTTGTTCGTCCTCCGCACGGTTGACCCGAGCCGAGCCTGTGAGGTCCGCGGGACCGGTCACATTCCCTGCTCGAGCAGGTTCAGCAGATACGTGCCATAGCCGGACTTCGCGAGCAGGTGCGCGCGCTCGGCGAGCTGGTCGTCGGTGAGGAACCCGCGACGCCACGCGATCTCCTCCGGGCAGCCGATCTTCAGGCCTTGCCGGTGCTCGATGGTCCGGACGTAGTTGGAGGCCTCGATGAGGGAGTCAAACGTTCCGGTGTCGAGCCAGGCGGTGCCGCGGGGCAGGACCTCGACCTGCAAGCGGCCCTGCTCGAGGTAGGTGCGGTTGACGTCGGTGATCTCATACTCGCCCCGCGGCGACGGCTTCAGGTCGCGCGCGATCGCGATGACGTCGTTGTCGTAGAAGTACAGGCCCGGGACGGCGTAGCTGGATTTGGGGTGCGTCGGCTTCTCTTCGAGCGACAGCGCACGGCCGGCGGAGTCGAACTCCACGACGCCGTAGGACGTGGGGTCGGAGACGCGGTAGGCGAACACGGCCGCGCCGTCGATGTCCTTGAAGCGCTGCAGGCGCGTGCCCAGCCCGGGACCGTAGAAGATGTTGTCGCCCAGGACCAGGGCAGCGGTGTCGGTACCCACGAAGTCCGCGCCGAGCACGAAGGCCTGGGCTAGTCCGTTGGGCTCGGCCTGGATGGTGTAGGTGATGGAGATCCCGAACTGGGACCCGTCCCCGAGCAGGCGCTGGAACTGCTCAGCGTCGTGCGGGGTCGTGATGACCAGGACGTCACGGATCCCTGCGGCCATGAGCGTCGAGAGGGGGTAGTAGATCATGGGCTTGTCGTAGACAGGCACAAGCTGCTTGCTGACGCCCAGAGTGATGGGGTGCAGCCGGGTGCCGGATCCGCCGGCCAGGATGATTCCGCGCATGGTCACCTAGTGTGTCGCATCCGACGGCGCACGGCTGCCGGTTTCCTGCAGAGTCGGTGAGGTCCGAGCGGCCGATACGATCGAAGCCACTCGTCTCGTCGACAACGTAGAGGACGCCGTGCACCGCATCAGCAGCCCCGCCCAGAGCTACGCGTGGGGGTCGACGACGGCCATCCCCCGGCTGCTGGGGGTCGAAGCCGCCGGCGCGCCAGTAGCCGAGGTGTGGATGGGTGCTCACCCGAGCTCACCTTCACTTGCACCAGCGGACCACGGGTCAGTCAGGCTCGATGTGATCATTGCGTCCGACTCAACGGCCGCCCTCGGCGAGGACGTCGTCGCGCGTTTCGGCTCGACCCTCCCGTACCTGCTCAAGGTCATCGCAGCCGAGACCCCACTCTCTTTGCAGGTCCACCCGCACATCGCACGTGCCCAGGCAGGCTTCGACGAGGAGGAAGCGGCGGGGGTCCCGATCGGGGCGCCGCACCGCAACTTCAAGGACCGGAACCACAAGCCGGAGCTCATCTACGCGCTGTCCACGTTCGAGGCCCTGTGCGGGTTTCGCGCCCCGCGGCGGGCGGCTGAGCTGTTCGCCGGACTCGACGCGAGGCTCGCCAAGGAGCTGCACGGCGTGCTTGCCGCCCAACCGACGGTCGAGGGCATCCGCGCGGCATTCACGCAGCTGCTCGAACCGAGCACGCGGCCGAGCGTCGAGGAGGTGCAGGAGGTCGTCGAGGCGTGCGCCGCTCGGCTTGCCGCCGGCTCGACGTCACCGAGAGCCGACCGGACGGTCCTCCTGCTCGGGGAGGCATTCCCGGGTGACTCGGGAGTCGTGACGTCGCTGCTGCTCAACCCGGTGACCCTCCAGCCCGGCGACGCGATGTTCGTCCCGGCCGGGGGAGTGCACGCCTACCTGCACGGTCTCGGCATCGAGATCATGGCGAGCTCGGACAACGTGCTGCGCGCGGGCCTGACACCCAAGCACGTCGACGTCGCGGAGCTGTTGCGCAACGTCGACTATGTCGCGGCTCCGCCGATCCGGATCGCCCCGGAGACGTTCCACGGCGCGACGAAGGTGTTCTACGCGCCGGTCGACGACTTCGAGCTGTCGGTCACGGAGATCGCCGACGCTGGGTCGCACCCGCTACCCGGTCGCGGTCCGCGCATCCTGCTGTGCCTGGCGGGCGAGCCGACAGTCACCTCGGCGGACGACGGCGCGCTGACGCTGCATCGAGGTGAGGCCGCTTTTGTGCCGGCGTCGGACGGGCGGCTCGAGGTGTGCGGGAGCGGGACGCTCATCCAGGCCGACGTTCCGTAGGCAGGTAGGTCCCCTGGCCTCAGGCTCGACGCCCCACAAGCAGGTGGTGGGGGTGGACGCGGCCGCGGTCGAGCCGGACGTGCTCGACCGCGAGACCGAGTTCCTCGAGCCATCCGGCCATGGTTGCCGGGGAGACGAAGTCGAACGACCCCCCCGCGGTGATCCGCAGCACCCTGACCGCGAGCGTCTCCTGCGCGGTGTTCCACCGAACCTTCCACGCCGGCGAGGTGCCCATCTCCTTGATGACGACGACGCCGTGGGGGCCCAGGGCCGCGACGGCCTCGCCGATGAGGCGCTGCTGCTCCGCCGCAGGCAGGAGATATAGCACGTCGACGAACACCGCGGCATCCCAGGGACCGTCGGGGACGGCGCCCGACGGCGCGACGCGGAACTCCAGGCGGTCGAGCCCGGCGGCGGCGGCGTGCGCGTGCCGGATCTTGTCCGCGTCGATGTCGACGCCGACGACGGTCCGGTCGGGTGCCTCGAGCGCCGCGTACGCGCTGAACAGTCCGTGGCCGCAGCCGATCTCGACGATCCGGCCGGCGCGCGGCAGGGCTGCAGAGATCGCGGGGAACGGCGCGCTCCACCACCTGACGGTTACGTGGGTGCGCACGCTCGCCGGAGCAGAGCGGTAGAGGTCGAGGGCGGCACGGCCCGCGGTGTCGGGACGTCGGTCGCTCAGTCTCATCGGGGCGGTACCTCCGGGTCGGCGGCGGCGGCGCTCAGCTCACTGAACCGGCCGAGGCGGTACCCCGCGGCGTCGACGAGAGCCCGCGACCGTGGGTCGAGGAGCCCGGCGAGCTCGTCGCCCCAGTGGTAGCCCCACGCGAACCGGTCGAGGTCCGGGTCGCCAGCCTCGGACGGGTGCGCGTTGATCTCGGCCGTGGGTGCCCCGCGTGCCGCCAACGCGCTCAGGGCAGCTGCGAACCGTGACGCGTCGAGCGCACCGGCTTCGTCGAGGCCCGCGTAGTCGGCCGTGAAGGTGAGGCCGGCACGGCGCGCGGCTCGTGCGAGCCGGCGAGCGAGGGCCGCCACACCGAACCCGACGACGCCGCGTGCGCGGCTACGAGGCAGCCGGACGGCCCCGATGCCGTGCGCGACCGCAAGCTCGGTGACGACAGCGCCCACCGCCGGCCAGAGATGCGTGTGCTGGTGCGTGTCGACGTGCGTCACCGGGACGCCCACCTCGAGGACGCGATCGAGCTGGGCTGCGAGCTCCCGGCGTACGTCGTCTCGGTCGATCCGGCCCGCGAGCCCCCGCGCGACCACCGTTCGGTAGCTCAGCGGGAACGCGCCGCGCCGGTCCACGAGGGTGGGCACCTCGCGGGCGGTCAGGAGCGGGGGGTC
>JAYTSH010000257.1:0-2381 GCA_043745755.1 Cellulomonas sp.
CTCGAGCGAGTGCGTGAGGCGGGTGCGCACGAAGTCGTCCGACGACGGGCCGAGCACCTGCGTCTTGGCACCGAGGCGGCGCAGCGCCGACGAGTGCACGAGGCGAGCCCGGTCCCGTTCGAACGGGGTCCGGGCGCGCGACTTGGGCGCCTCGGTGACCCACCGTGCCCGGTCGAACTCGGCGTAGCCGTCGCTCCAGGTCTCCACGGTCACGCGCTCACCCTAGTTCGCGGAGCTCAGGCGAGCCGCCAGACCTGGACACCGGGGCCGTCACCGGGCAGGTGCAGCGCGCCGGCACGCACCGGGAGGTCGGTGCCGCCGTAGAGGTTCTCCGGCTCGCAGCCCGGTCCGAGCAGGTGCGCCGGGAGCTCCGTGCCGGCCCACGACGCCCGCGCGACGAGGACGAGCACGCGCTCGTCGTGCGTCTCGCGCAGGTAGGCCACTGCGTCGGGCCCGACGACCGCCCAGCGCATGCCACCCACTCGCAGGGCCCTGCTGCCTCTGCGCACCGCGATGAGCGAGCGATACACCTCGAACGTCCGGGCGTCCCACCGGGGATCGCCGGGACTCGACATGGCCGCCCACGGCATGGGCACGCGGGCGTGCTCGCCCGTGCCCCCCGTGAGCCCGCCCTCGTCCCCGGCGAACAGCGCAGGCGTGCCGGGATAGGTGAACAGCAGGCCTGCGGCGACCTCGACCAGCTCGCGCGAACCGACGACGGTCCGCAGCCGGGCGGTGTCGTGCGAGCCGAGCATGTTCCACTGGTGCTGCGTGACCGACCACGGCACGGCCGAGTCGAAGTCCCGCATCGTGGCGACCATGGAGGCGCCGTCCCGGCGCGGGATCCGGACCGGCATCCCGAGGAAGCCCTGCTCGGAGTCCGGCGGCACGAGCCAGGTCCACACCGGCCGGGTGAATCCCGAGTAGTTCATGTTCGCGTGCCAGCCGTCGCCCGAGAGGTCCGCGCCCGCGTCGTGGAAGTGCTCGCTGACGAGCACCGAGTCCGGGTTGACCTGCAACATCGTGCGCCGGATCGTGCGGGCGACCTCGCGGGCGAAGTCGTCCGACGCGTACCGGCCCGTCATGTTCGCCACATCGATGCGCCAGCCGTCGAGCAAGGTCGGCGCGCCGAGCCACCGCCCGATGACCGACTCGGGTCCCTCGATCATCCGCTGGGCGAGCGAGCCAGCCGCGTAGTTGAGCTTGGGCAGCGAGGCGTGCTCGAGCCAGCCGACGTAGCCCGGCGCGGCGTCTGTCCAGTAGTAGTAGGACGCCTCCTCGCTCGCGGCGTCCGCCTGTGCGCGGGCGAACCACTCGTGACCCACGCCCGTGTGGTTGGTCGTCAGATCGCCGATGACGTGCATGCCGCGCGCGTGCACCGCAGCGCTCAGTGACGCGAGCGCGCCATCACCGCCGAGCAGCGGGTCGACGTGGTCGAACGTGCTCGCGTCGTACCGGTGGTTGGAGCACCCCGGGAAGACGGGGGTCAGGTAGAGCACGTCGACACCGAGCCGCTCGAGGTGGTCGAGGTGCTGTTCGACGCCCGCGAGGTGTCCACCGAAGTACTGCTGGGACGCGCCCTGGCCCGACGCGATCGGCTCGTCGTCCCAGCGCGCCGGGTGCGCCCAGTCGGGCAGCGGACCCTGCGGCGGTCCCTCGTGGGCTCGCGGTCCCATGCCCTCCCGCGCGAACCGGTCCGGGAACACCTGGTATACCACTGCACCGTCGAGCCAGGCGGGTGCGGGCGCGTGCACGGTCAGCCGGAAGTCGTGTGCATCGGGGACGTCGCGAGCGTGGACGCCGCTCGCGTTCAGCCAACGGTAGCCGCCGGGCTCGTCGAGCAGCGCGCGGTAACCCGTCACCGGGTTGTGCACGGGGACGTCCGCGACGTACCAGCGCTCGTGGGCGTCCGCGCGGTCAAGGCGCGCCGGCACGAACCGGGGCTCGCCGTCGCGCACCGTGCGGACCCAGAGCGCACGCTCGGTCCCTGCTGCGGGCACCCTGAACCGCACGGGGACGACGTCACCGAGCTGCGGGGTCGCGCGCTGGACGTAGACCTCGGAGCCGTCGTGGTGCGGGTCGTCGAGCAGGTGGTGCGTGCCGCTCACCCCTTGACCGAGCCCGCGATCAGGCCGCCGACGATGTAGCGCTGCAGGAACTGGAAGAGCAGCACGACCGGGATGGCCGCCAGCACGGCGGCGGCGGCGAACAGGCCCCACGGCGCGTTGCGCTCGTCGGAAGCCCAGACGTACAGACCGACGGCGAGGGTGTAGTGCTCGACGCGCTGCAGCACGACCTTCGCGACCACGAACTCGCCGTAGGCCGAGACGAAGGACAGCAGCCCGACGACCGCCAGGATCGGCGCGACGAGTCGCAGGATG
>JAYTSH010000258.1:0-3478 GCA_043745755.1 Cellulomonas sp.
CCCCGACCGGGCACGTGTTCAGGTGGCAGACGCGCATCATGATGCAGCCGGAGACGACGAGCGGTGCCGTCGCGAAACCGAACTCCTCGGCGCCGAGCAGAGCTCCGACCACGACGTCGCGCCCGGTCTTGAGCTGCCCGTCGACCTGCACGACGACGCGGTCCCGCAGGTTGTTCAGCACGAGCGTCTGCTGGGTCTCCGCGAGCCCGAGCTCCCACGGCGTGCCGGCGTGCTTGAGCGACGTCAGCGGGCTCGCTCCGGTTCCGCCGTCGTGCCCCGAGATGAGGATGACGTCGGAGTGGGCCTTTGCGACCCCGGCGGCGATCGTGCCGACACCGAACTCGCTGACCAGCTTCGTGTGGATGCGGGCGGCCGGGTTGGCGTTCTTCAGGTCGTGGATCAGCTGGGCGAGATCCTCGATCGAGTAGATGTCGTGGTGCGGCGGCGGCGAGATCAGGCCGACCCCGGGCGTCGAGTGCCGGGTCGCCGCGATCCACGGGTACACCTTGTGGCCCGGCAGCTGACCGCCCTCGCCCGGCTTCGCACCCTGCGCGAGCTTGATCTGCAGGTCGTCGGCGTTCGTCAGGTACTCCGAGGTGACCCCGAACCGGCCGGAGGCGACCTGCTTGATGGCGCTCCGACGGGCGGGGTCGTGCAGGCGCTCGACGTCCTCGCCGCCCTCGCCGGTGTTCGACTTCGCGCCGATCGAGTTCATCGCGACCGCGAGAGTCTCGTGTGCCTCAGCCGAGATCGAGCCGTAGGACATCGCACCCGTGCTGAACCGCTTGACGATCTCGCTGACCGGCTGGACCTCGTCGATCGGGACGGCGGGGCGCACTCCCGTCCTGAACGTCAGGAGCCCGCGCATCGTCATCAGTCGCTCTGACTGCTCGTTGACGCGGTTCGAGTACTGACGGAAGACGTCGAACTGCCGGGTCCGGGTCGCGTGCTGCAGCCGGAACACCGTCTCGGGATCGAACAGGTGGTCCTCGCCGTCGCGCCGCCACTGGTACTCGCCGCCGACCGCGAGGCGCTGGTGGGGCTGCCGGTTGCCGCTCGCGGGGTACGCGTCGGCGTGCCGCGCAGCGACCTCGGCCGCGATGACGTCAAGCCCGATCCCGCCCAGCCTGCTGGTCGTGCCGGCGAAGTACCGGTCGACGAGCGCGTGCGAGAGACCGATCGCCTCGAACACCTGCGCTCCGCGGTACGACGCGATCGTCGAGATGCCCATCTTCGACATGACCTTCAGGACGCCCTTGCCGAGCGCCTTGATGAGGTTCGCCACGGCCTTCTCGGGAGTGACACCCGGCAGGTAGCCGCTGCGCGCCAGGTCCTCGACGCTCTCCATCGCGAGGTACGGGTTGACCGCTGCCGCGCCGTAGCCGATGAGGAGCGCGGCGTGGTGGACCTCGCGGACGTCCCCGGCCTCGACGACGAGCGAGACACGCGTGCGGGTGCGCTGACGCAGCAGGTGGTGATGCACAGCGCTCGAGAGCAGCAGCGACGGGATCGCTGCGAGGTCGGCGTCGCCGTCCCGGTCCGAGAGCACGATGAACGACACACCGGCAGCGATGGCGCTGTCGACCTGCGCGAAGATCTCCTCGAGGCGGGCCTCGAGCGCAGCGCCGCCACCGTCGACCTTGTACAGGCCGCGGACCGTGATCGCGCGGAACACACCGGCGAGCTGCGGGTCACGGTCGATGTGCACGATCTTGGCGAGCTCGTCGTTGTCGAGCACCGGGAAGGTCAGCATGAGCTTGCGGGCGTGCAGCGGGGAGTCGCCGAGGAGGTTGGGCTCGGGGCCGATCGCGCCGGCCAGCGCCGTGACGAGCTCCTCGCGGATCGCGTCGAGCGGCGGGTTCGTGACCTGCGCAAACATCTGCGTGAAGTAGTCGAAGAGCAGCCGGGGCCGGCTCGAGAGCACAGCGACCGGGGTGTCCGAGCCCATGGCGCCGAGCGGCTCCGCCGCGTTCGTGGCGATGGGCGCGAGGATGATCTTGAGGTCTTCCTCGGTGTAGCCGAACGCGCGCTGGCGACGGCGCACCGACGCCGCGGAGTGGCGCACGTGCTCGCGCTCCGGCAGCTGGTCGAGCGAGATCGAGTTATCCCGGACCCACTGCGCGTACGGCCGCTGCGCAGCGAGCTGCGACTTGAGCTCGTCGTCCTCGATGATCCGACCTCGCCCGGTGTCGACGAGGAACATCCGGCCCGGCTCGAGCCGGCCCTTGCGCACGACCGTCGCGGGGTCGAGGTCGAGCACGCCCGCCTCGCTCGCGAGCACGACGAGACCGTCCTCGGTGACCCAGAACCGCCCCGGGCGCAGCCCGTTGCGGTCCTGGACCGCTCCGATCAGCGTGCCGTCGGTGAAGGTCATCGCCGCCGGGCCGTCCCATGGCTCCATGAGCGTCGAGTGGTACTCGTAGAAGGCCCGCCGCGCGGGGTCCATCTGCTGATGCTTCTCCCACGCCTCGGGGATCATCATCATGATGGCGTGCGGCAACGGGCGCCCCGCCAGGTGCAGGAGCTCAAGGACCTCGTCGAAGCTCCCCGAGTCACTGCCGCCAGGTGTGCAGATCGGCAGCAGCGGCGCCAGATCGCCCAGGGCCTCGCTCTCGAGAGTCCCCTCGCGGGCCGACATCCAGTTGCGGTTTCCGCGGACGGTGTTGATCTCGCCGTTGTGCGCGACGAGGCGGAACGGCTGGGCGAGCGGCCACGACGGGAACGTGTTCGTCGAGAACCGGGAGTGCACGAGCGCGAGCTCGCTCGCATAGCGCGGGTCGGACAGGTCGGCGAAGAAGGGCTCGAGCTGGCCGGTCGTGAGCATGCCCTTGTAGACGAGGGTGCGGGACGACAGCGACGCGAAGTACACGCCGACCTCGCGCTCGGCCCGCCGGCGCAGCCGGTAGGTGCGGCGGTCGAGGTCGACGCCTGCGAGCTCGCGCGACGGGTCCGCGACGACGAGCTGGCGGAATGCCGGCATCGACGAACGCGCGGTGGGCCCGACGAGGTCGACCGTCACAGCGACGTCGCGCCAGGCGAGGACGTCGAGCTTCTCTTCGGCAGCGATCGCCTCGATCGCGCGCATCGCGGCGCACATCGCGTCCTGCTCGACCGGGAGGAACGCCAGGCCGATCGCGTACCGGCCGGCGGGAGGCAGCTCCGCGTCGACGACGTCACGCAGGAAGGCGTCCGGGATCTGGGTGAGGATGCCGGCACCGTCGCCGCTGTCCTCCTCGGCGCCGACGGCACCGCGGTGGTCCAGGTTGAGCAGTGCGGTCAGGCCGGCGTCGATGATGTCGCGGCCGGGCGTCCCCCGAAGGGTCGCGACGAAGGCGAAGCCGCAGGCGTCACGCTCGGTCTCTGGGTCGTACAGACCGAGTGCGGACGGGGCACGCAGTCCACCGGGGATCACGGGCGACGCGGACATCTGGACCGTCCTCACGATATCCCCGGCAATCGGGGCCCAACATGAACAGAA
>JAYTSH010000259.1:0-4530 GCA_043745755.1 Cellulomonas sp.
GTGGCCGGTGCTCGAGGCGCATGTGCGGGACGTCATCGCGCGCGGCGCGCACGCACCCGGGCACGTCGTGAACCTCGGGCACGGGGTGCCCCCCGAGACCGACCCCGACGTGCTGACGCGGGTCGCCGCGCTCGTGCACGAGGCGTAGAGGTGGAGTCGTGGGACGCTGTCGTCGTCGGGGCCGGCGTCAGTGGGCTCGTCGCGGCGCGTGACCTCGCCGCGGGCGGGCTCCGGGTGCTGGTCGTGGAGCAGCGCGCGACGCCGGGCGGTTCGGTCGGGCGGCACGAGGTCGCGGGGCTGACGCTCGACTCAGGTGCCGAGTCGTTCGCCACGCGGGGCGGGGCGGTCGCGGCACTCGTTGACGAGCTCGGTCTCGGGACCCGGATCGTCGCGCCCGACCCTCGCGGTGCCTGGGTGCAGCTCGCGTCCGGCGTCGGCCCGCTGCCGCGCACCGGCCTGCTCGGCATCCCGGCGGACCCGTGGTCGCGCGACGTGCGCCGGACGATCGGCCTTGTCGGCGCGCTGCGTGCGGTGCTCGACCGGGTGCTGCCCGCCCGCGTCGGCACGGGCTCGGGACAGGCTGCGAGCGGCCCGACGCTCGGTTCGCTCGTCCGGGCGCGCATGGGTCGCCGTGTCCTGGACCGCCTTGTGCGACCGGTCGTCGCGGGCGTGCACGCCGCTGACCCCGACGATCTCGCGGTCGACGCCGTCGCCCCCGGACTCACTGCGGCGCTGGCCGCGCACGGGTCGCTCGGCGCTGCCGTGGGACACCTGCGCGCCCTGGCACCGGCCGGCGCTGCCGTGGCCGGTCTCGACGGCGGGATGCACGTGCTCGTCGACGCCCTCGTCACAGACCTGGGGCAACGGGGTGTGACGGTCCGGACCGGAAGGCAGCTCGTGGCGGTGCGCCGGGTCGACGCCGATCCGGACGCGGGAGCCCCGGCGGCGTTCGAGGTCACCGTCGCAGCCGTGCCCGGCGTCGCACCGATCGCCCCCGTGGTCGGCCGCGCCGTCGGCCGCGCCGAGGCACCAGCGCCGCTCGTGGCCCACGCCGACCGGCTCGTGCTGGCCACCCCCGAGGCCGCCGGACTGCTGCGGGCCATCATACCCGGGCTCGGTGAGCTGCACCCCGACCCCGGTGCCGACGTCGTCCTCGTCACGCTGGTCCTGGACGCCCCGGCGCTCGATGCGGCGCCGCGCGGCACGGGCGTGCTGGTCGCACCCGGGGTCCACCGGGTGCGTGCCAAGGCGCTCACGCACGCGACCGCGAAGTGGTCGTGGCTCGCCCGGGACGCCGGTCCGGGCCGGCACGTGGTCCGCCTGTCCTACGGGGTCGCTGGGTCGCCCGCCATTGGTTCCTACGCCAGCCCGGAGGGCACCGAGCCGGCCGACCCGCGCGCTCTCGGCGACGACGCCCTGGCGGCGCTCGCGCTGCGGGACGCCTCGACGCTGCTCGGTGTCGCACTGTCACCCGCCCAGGTGGTCGCCTCCGCGCGGGTCGCGTGGGCGCAGGCGCTGCCCCGACAGAGCGCCTCCCACAGCACCATGGTGGCCCGCGTCCAGATGGCGGTGGCGGGCGTGCCCGGGCTCGCCGTCTGCGGCGCCTGGGTTGCCGGCAACGGGCTGGCCTCGGTCGTCCCGGACGCCCGTCGGGCTGCCGAGGATCTCCTCCGTGAGGGCCGTGACGGCGCAGCGTCCACTCGGTAGCGTCGACCACGCGCCATCCGGACAATGCTGTGGGAATGCTGTGGGCTGGGATTGATCTGGCCCCGCCCGGCGCACCATTTCCCAGCGATTCTGACAATGCGTCAGTAAATGACACGATGCCGTCCGGCGGGCGGGGGTCAGCCGGCGCTTTCGACATCGACCGGATCGTGCACGACACTGGCGACATGCCCTCGACCGTCCGTATCGGCACACGTGCGAGCACGCTGGCCCTCACCCAGACCGGACGCGTGGCCGACGCGCTCACCGCCGGGGGCGCCGGGGATGTCGAGCTCGTCCAGGTCCGCACCGACGGCGACCGGCTCACGGGGTCGCTCGCCTCGCTCGGCGGCACCGGGGTCTTCGTCACCGCACTGCGGGACGCGCTGCTCGACGGCCGGTGCGACGTCGCCGTCCACTCGCTCAAGGACCTGCCGACCGGGACAGCCGAGGGCCTGGTCATCGGTGCGATCCCGGCGCGCGAGGACCCGCGCGACGCGCTGTGCGCCCGGCACTCCTGGACGCTCGAGTCGCTGCCCGAGGGCGCGCGCGTCGGGACGGGCTCTCCGCGCCGTGCAGCCCAGCTGCTCGCCGTCCGCGCCGACCTGGACGTCGTGGACCTGCGCGGCAACGTCGACACCCGCCTGCGCCGGGTCGCGCACGACGACCTCGACGCCGTCGTCCTCGCGTGCTCCGGGCTGGCCCGGCTCGGCCGGCTCGAGGCCATCACGCAGGCCCTCGACCCGACGGTCATGACCCCGGCGCCTGGGCAGGGTGCTCTCGCGGTCGAGGTCCGGGCCGACCTCGAACCCGGCTCGCCTCTCCACCGGGCCATCGCTGCCCTCGAACACCCAGCGACCCGGCTGGCGGTCGTCGCCGAACGGGCACTCCTCGCCCGGCTCGAGGCCGGCTGCGCCGCTCCCGTCGGCGCGCTCGCGTGGCTCTCGACCGCCGGCGACGTGCTGACGCTCGACTCGGTCGTGACCGGCCCGGACGGCAAGCGGCAGCTGCGTCGGTCGGCGTCTGCCGCGATGCCGACGGTCCGGGCTGAGGCGGGAACCTCCGACGACGATCGCGCCCGCACCGCCGTCGACCTCGGGAACCGGCTCGCCGACGAGCTGCTCGCCGCGGGCGCCGCCGAGCTCGCCGACCTGGGACCGCGATGACTGCCCTGGTTCGCGGCGCCACCACCGAGCCCACCGGGCCCACCGGGCGCGGTCCGCTCGACGGCCTGCGCGTCCTGGTTCCCCGCCCGACGGACGGCCCCGACCCGCTCGTCATCGCGCTCACCGCCAACGGCGCCGACCCGGTGACCGTCCCGCTCATCCAGACCGTCCCGCCCGAGGACCCGACCGAGCTCGACGACGTCCTGCTCGCGCTCGGCATCGGGTACTACGGATGGCTCGCGCTGACGAGCGCCGCGGCGGTACCGGTGCTGGCCGACCGTGCCCTCGAGATCGGCACGACCCTCACCTTGCTCGTCGACGGCATAGGCGTCGCCGCGGTCGGACCCGCGACGGAACGCGCGCTCCGGGACGCGGGCGTGCACGTCGACCTCGTGCCACGCGGCGCGTCGTCAGCCGCTCACCTGCTCGCTGCGTGGCCCCCGCTCCCGGCCCTGTCCGCGCTGCCCGACGAGGGCTCAGCAGCGTCGCGGGTTCTCGTCCCGCGCGGCGACCTCGCCGCGCCGACGCTCGCGACCGGGCTGCGCGCACGCGGCTGGACCGTCGATGAGATCGTCGCCTACCGCACGGTCCCCGGCCCGGCGCCCGACGAGGTGACCCGCGCCGACTGGTCCGGCGGCCGCATCGGCGCCGTCGTGCTCACGTCCGGCAGCTCGGCGCGCAACCTGACCGCCCTGCTCGGTCCCCCGCCGCCCGGCACGCTCGTCGTGTGCCTCGGCCCGAGCACCGCGGCCGTCGCCGAGCGGATCGGCCTCGACATCGCCGCGGTCGCGACCGAGCAGACCCCTACCGGACTCGTCGCGGCGCTCGTGCACGCGGTCGCCACCCGGACGCAGCCACCAGCACCCCAAGCACCCCCAGCACCACGACAGTCGAGGTGACACCGTGACCGGACCCCAGCGCACACCACGCCGCGAGCGCTCGCGTGACGTCCCGAGCGACCTGCCCTCGCCGGGTCGCATCCGCCCGCGACGCACGCGCGCCACCCCGGCCCTGCGCCGCCTCGTCGCCCAGACGCACCTCCACCCGGCCCAGCTCGTGCTGCCGCTGTTCGTCCGGGAGGGTCTGACCGAGCCGCGGCCGATCAGCTCCATGCCGGGCGTCGTCCAGCACTCGCGCGAGTCCCTGCGCCGGGCCGTCACCGAGGCCGCGACGGCCGGGCTCGGCGGGGTCATGCTGTTCGGCATCCCCGAGCTCCGGGACGCGACCGGCACGCAGGCGACCGACCCCGACGGCATCCTCAACGTGGCCCTCGCGGACACGGTCGCCGAGGTCGGGGAGTCGCTCGTCATCCAGGCGGACCTGTGCCTCGACGAGTTCACCGACCACGGCCACTGCGGGGTCCTCACGCGGTCCGGTGCGGTCGACAACGACGCGACCCTCGTGCGGTACGCCGACATGGCCCTCGCGCAGGCCCGGGCCGGCGCCCACCTCGTCGGGCTCAGCGGCATGATGGACGGCCAGGTCGGCGTCGTGCGGGACGCGCTCGACGGGGCCGGGTACCTCGACGTCGCGGTCCTGGCCTACGCGGCGAAGTACGCGTCGGCGTTCTACGGCCCGTTCCGCGAGGCGGTCGAGTCGACGCTCGTGGGCGACCGCCGCACCTACCAGATGGACCCCGCGAACCGTCGCGAGGCGGTCC
>JAYTSH010000260.1:0-1636 GCA_043745755.1 Cellulomonas sp.
ACCGCCAGCGCCGCCTTGTTCCGTGTTGACCTCATTGTCACTCCTCTACTCGGATGGAACGGGGAACTCAGGGGGAAGGGGGGTCGTGCGGAGCCAGGCAGCGGTGTCGCCCGGGAGTCGGCCGCCGGTGAGCTCGCCGCTCGCGAGCAGGACGGCCGTGTGCGGGGGCAGGTCGACCGCGACCGGCCCGAGGTTGACGACGCACGCGAACCGCGACCCACGGGTGAACGCCAGGACGTCGCCGCCGGCATCGTCGTCGGCGTCGAGCCACTGCATCGAGCCGTCGCCGAGGTCCGGCTCGGCCCGGCGCAGCGCGAACGCGTCGCGGTACAGCGACAGCGTCGAGGTCGGCTCGCCCGCCTGCGCCTCGACCGTGACCGCCGCCCAGGACGCGGGCTGCGGCAACCACGCCGGGCTCGCCGAACCAGCCGGGCTGAACCCGAACGGCATGTTGCGCCCCGACCAGGGCAGCGGCACGCGGCACCCGTCCCGGCCGGGGTCGACGCCGCCGGAGCGGAAGTGCATGGGGTCCTGCAGCGCCGTGACCGGCAGGTCTTCGACCTCCGGCAGACCGAGCTCGTCGCCTTGGTACACGTACAGCGAACCGGGCAGGGCCGCGGTGAGCAGCGCGGCGGCCCGCGCCCGGCGCAGACCGAGCGCGAGGTCGGTCGGGGTGCCGAACCGCTTGGAGCCGAACGCGAACGAGCTGTCCGCGCGTCCGTAGCGCGTGACCGGCCGGGTCACATCGTGGTTGGAGAGCACCCAGGTCGCCGGAGCGCCGACGGGGCGGTGCGCGGCGAGCGTCATGTCGATCGAGTCGCGCAGCTCCTTGGCGCACCACGGTCGGGCCATGAAGTCGAAGTTGAAAGCCGTGTGCATCTCGTCGGGGCGCAGGTACCGCGCGAACCGCTCCGCGTCCTCGAGCCACACCTCTCCGACGAGCACGCGCGTGCCGTCGTACGAGTCGGCGACCGCGCGCCAGGAGCGGTACACGTCGTGCAGCTCGTCACGGTCGACGTGCGGGTGCTCCCCCCAGCCCGGGTGCTCGGGCACCTCGGGGAGGTCGGGATCCTTGACGAGCAGGGCCGCAGAGTCGATGCGCACGCCCGCGACGCCGCGGTCGAACCAGAACCGCAGGATGTCCTCGTGCTCGCGGCGCACGTCGGGGTGGTTCCAGTTGAGGTCGGGCTGCTCGGGCGTGAACAGGTGCAGGTACCACTCCCCCGGCGTCCCGTCGGGGTTCGTCGTCCGCGTCCACGTGCTGCCCTGGAAGCTCGAGACCCAGTGGGTCGGCATCTCGTCGCCGCGGGCGCCCCTGCCCGGCCGGAACCAGAACCGTGCGCGCTCGGGCGACCCCGGGCCGGCGGCGAGCGCCGCCTGGAACCACGGGTGCTGGTCGGAGACGTGGTTGGGGACGATGTCGATGATCGTGCGGATGCCGAGCGCGAGCGCTTCCCGGATGACCTGCTCGGCCTGCTCCAGGGTGCCGAACGCCGGGTCGATCGCGCGGTAGTCAGCGACGTCGTAGCCGCCGTCGGCCAGCGGCGAGACGTAGAACGGGTTGAACCAGATCGCGTCGACACCGAGGTCCCGCAGGTACTCGAGGTGCTCGCGGACTCCGGTCAGGTCGCCCGTG
>JAYTSH010000261.1:0-1726 GCA_043745755.1 Cellulomonas sp.
CAGCCCCGGTGAGCACGTCGGCGATCGCGTGGCCGTACTCCTGGCCGCCGAACCACGTGAGCAGCAGCGCGGCGACGTCGTCGCGCCACGGCATCACGACCGGTGAGCCCGAGTTCACGACCACGACGGTGCGCGGGTTGACCGCTGCCACAGCGGCGACGAGGTCGTCCTGACGGCCGGGCAGGCGCAGGTCGGTGCGGTCGAAGCCCTCGGACTCGACCTTCTCGTTCGTGCCGACGACGACGACGACCACGTCGGCCGTGCGGGCGACCTCGACGGCCTCGGCGATGAGCGCGTCGGTCTCCTCGACCACAGGACGCCAGCCCGCCGTGAAGCCCAGGACCTCAGCAAGGTCGGAGCCGTCGGGCATCGACGGGATGCCGGTGAGCGGGTGGGTCCAGCGCAGCCGGTAGGTGCGGCCGGCCTCGAGGTCGACGCGGACGGACGTGCTCGGCGGGGCCATGAGCGCCGCGCCGACGTCCTCGGGTGCGACCAGGAGCTCCGTCTCGAGCACGACCTTGCCGTCGACCTCGAGCGCGGTGCTGCCGATGACCGCCCAGCCGAGCTCGATCGGGCCCGACGCGGTCGCGGTGTAGTCGGTCACGACCTCGAAGGTGTGCGCAACCGGCGCGTTTCCGAGCCACATGAGGTCGGTCGCGCGCCGGACCTCGTCGAGCACGGCGCCGCCGTCGGCCGCGAGGAACCGCGTGCGGACGCCAGGTGCACCGGTCTCGGGGTCGCGCACGTCGTCGAGCGCGAACGGCAGGACGCCGTCGTGCACGAGGGCGCCCGTGGCGTACGTGAGGGTCGCGTCGGGGAAGGCGGCACGCAGACCGTCGAGCGGCGAGACCGTCGAGACCGGGACGACCGTCGCGGAGCCGCCGCCCTGGGTGCGCGGGCGCAGCGCGCTCTGCCCGAGAACCGCGATCGTGGCCGGCGTGGGTGAGGCCGCCGTGCCGAGCGGGAGCACCCCGTCGTTGCGCACGAGCACGATCGCGCGCGTCTCGGCCTCGCGGGCGAGTGCGATGTCAGCCGGGTCGGTGCCGACGGTCGCAGCGTCGCCCGACGACGCCGGCGGGACGGCCGGGGGGACGGCCGGGTCGAACCCGACGAGCGCGCCGAGGCGGGCCGCGAGCACGAGGATCCGGTGCACCTTGTCGTCGACGACCTCGACCGGGATCCGGCCGTCCTCGACCGCGGCGACCAGCGCGTCCCCCCACGGGCCGTCGGGACCGGGCATGACGACGTCCTGCCCGGCGGCGGCGGAGGCGAGGGAGCGCACGGCTGTCCAGTCGGAGATGACGACGCCGTCGAAGCCCCACGTGCCCTTGAGCGGCTCGGTGAGCAGCGGGTGCTCGCTCATGGTCGTGCCGCCGACCGCGTTGTAGGCGCTCATGACGCTCCAGGCACCCGCGTCGACCACGGCCCGCTCGAACGGCACGAGGTAGAGCTCGTGGAGCGCCTGCTCGGACACCTCGACCGAGGCGGTGAACCGGTCGGTCTCGAAGTCGTTCGCGACGTAGTGCTTGGGGCACGCGGCGACGCCGTTGTCCTGCAGACCCCGGACGAACGCCTCGGCGATCTCGGCTGTCAGCAGCGGGTCCTCCGAGTACGCCTCGAAGTGGCGGCCGCCGAGCGGGCTGCGGTGCAGGTTGATCGTCGGGCCGAGCACGACGCCGACGCCCTTGCGGTGGGCCTCGTGCGCAGCGGCCACGCCGTAGCGGTA
>JAYTSH010000262.1:0-2899 GCA_043745755.1 Cellulomonas sp.
GGGCACCTGCACAACCTCGAGGTCCTGGTCGCGGAGCTCGTGCGCACGCACGAGGGTGCGGGGACGCTGCACCGCGGCGACGGCCCGTACGTCGCGCCGGAGCCGACGTCGGGCACGTTGCGCTTCCCCGCGAAGGCGATCGCGCTCCCGGGCGGCAACCTCCTCGTGGCCGACGCCGGGCACCACAGCCTCGCCGAGCTCGCGCCCGACGGCGAGACGCTGGTGCGGCGGATCGGCGCGGGGATGCGTGGCCTGGTCGACGGCGGTCCCGACGGCGCGCAGTTCAGCGAGCCCAACGGGCTGTGCCTCGTGCCCGACGAGCTGCGGGCTGCGATCGGCTTCGACGTGCTCGTGGCCGACACGGTCAACCATGCGCTGCGTGGCGTGCGGCTCGCGGACGGCACGGTCACGACGGTGGCCGGGACAGGCGCGCAGTACATGGTCGGCGGCGCGGACAACGTCGTCGCGCGGTCGGGTGACAGTCCGACGGCCGATCGCACGGGCGTCGGGTACGACGGGCCCGCGCTCGACCTCGCGCTCTCGTCACCGTGGGACGTCGTCTGGTCACCCGTCGTCGGTGCGTTCGTCGTCGCGATGGCCGGCAACCACACGCTGTGGGCGTTCGACCCGGTGGCCGACCGGATCACGCGGCTTGCGGGAACCATGAACGAGGGGCTGGTCGACGGGCCGGCCGCCGACGCGTGGTTCGCGCAGACGTCAGGGCTCGCCGTCGACGCGGCCGGGCGGCTCTGGCTCGCCGACTCGGAGGTGTCCGCGCTGCGGTACCTCGACGGTGGGGGCACCACGACGCCGACAGCGACAGCTGCGCCCGCCACGGTCGGGACTGCCGTCGGGGCCGGGCTCTTCGACTTCGGCCACCGCGACGGGCCGGCGGACCAGGCCCTGCTGCAGCACCCGCTCGGCGTCGCGGTGCTGCCCGACGGGTCGGTGGTTGTCGCGGACACGTACAACGGCGCGATCCGCCGCTACTCGCCCCCGGCCCCGGACGCATCCGAGGGCAGCGTGGGCGAGGTCACGACGCTCGCGACCGGGCTCGCTGAGCCGAGCGGGGTCGTCGTGGAGATCGTGGGTGACGGTGTCCGCCTCGTCGTCGTCGAGTCCGGCGCGCACCGGTTGACCCGCGTCTGGCTGCCCGCTGCGCTCGCGGGCGAGCTGCTCGACTCGGGCGCGCACCGCACGCAGCGCCCCGTGACCGACCTGGCGCCGGGCGAGGTGCGGCTCGACGTGGTGTTCACGCCCGCCGTCGGGCAGAAGTACGACGACCGGTACGGGCCCTCGACGCGCTTGCAGGTGTCAGCGACGCCGACCGGGCTCCTGCTCGACGGCGCGGGCGACGACGTGTCGCTGACCCGGCTGCTGCGCCTCGACCCCGACGTGTCCGAGGGGGTGCTGCACGTGACCGCGCACGCCGCGAGCTGCGACGCCGACCCGTCGATCGAGTACCCCGCGTGCCACCTCAACACCCAGGACTGGGGCGTGCCGGTCCGGGTCGTCCCGGGTGCGGCGTCCGAGCTCACGCTGCCGCTGCACGGCTGAGGCGTCAGCTCGCGCCTTGGACCGCCAGGTTGAGCAGGAGCAGCAGCGCCTCGGCGAACGGCGCCGAGCCCTCCTCAGGTGTCGTCGTCTCGACCTCGACGACCCATGGCTCGCTGGCGACGGCCAGCGTGCGCACCTGACCGGGGTCGTCGGACGGCATCCCGCCGCGGGCGACCGCCACGACGCCGCCGTCCTCGGCGTCGCGCAGGACCGACCACGCCGCCCCGCCCATCGCACCCGTCGCAGCCGCCGCGAGCGCGCACAGTCGCGGCACGAGGCCCGACTGCGCGTTGAGGATCGCACCGACCCCCGCGGCGACCAGCTTGTCGACGGTCACGGCCGCGGCTGAGGCGCTCGACGCCTCGGCATGGACCGCCCGGGCCCGACGACGCTTGGCCTGGTACTGCGCCGCGTCCGCGCGGCGGAACAGCGTGCGCGCGTGCTCGGGGCGGCCGTCGGCGGTCGACGCCACACCCCAGGAGAGGGCGGCGCCGTTGGCGAGGGGGTACTTGCGGATGGTCCGCGCGAGGGTGCGCTTGACCTCGTCGCGGGAGAGCCCGATGGTCACGAGGCAGAACTCGTCGCCGCCGAGCCGAGCCGTCGTCGTCCCTGGCAGCTGGTCCTGGGCGCGTCGGAGCACGTCCGCGACGGCTCGCAGGAGGTCGTCGCCCGCGTCGTGGCCGAACTCGTCGTTGACGCGCTTGAGACCGTCGACGTCGCACATGACGACGCACATCTCGAGGTCGGACATGAGGGCGATCTCGGCGGCGTGGTCGGCGACGCGGCGGTTGCCGAGCCCGGTCAAGGGGTCGTCGGCGACGAGGTGCCGCACCTGCTCGTCCAGGTCGACGCGGGCCAGGGCTCCCGCGGTCAGCGCCGCGACCACCTCGGCGGTGGCGACGTCGTCGACCTCGAACAGCGGCTGCCCGACGTCCCGCGTCGCGAGGACCTGGCCCCACACATGGCCGTTGACGATGATGGGAGAGGCGAGCCCGGTGACGTGACCCGACGCCCGGAGCGCCTCGCACTCGACCGGGTCGCCCCAGTCGGCTCCCGATCCGTCCGGGGCGTGCGCGACCCAGCTGCTGTGCTCCCGGATGAGCACACGCAGCGCAGGCCGGTCCGCGGAACGGACCGTGACCCGGGTCGGCCCGGTCGCGCTACCGATCGCGACGTCCTCGGCGAGCGGCGGGTAGACGGACAGGGTGCGGCACGTGTCCTGCTCGATGCGGGACACCGCGATCGACTGGGCACCCAGGAGCTCGTGCGCGAGCGCCGCGGTCGCGTCGACCAGCTCACTGATCTTCTCCGCGCGGTCGAACCGGTGCGCTGCGAGCGCGAG
>JAYTSH010000263.1:0-3350 GCA_043745755.1 Cellulomonas sp.
CGAGCAGCCCTCCGAGCACGCCGAACGGCACGAACATCACGACGTTCGCCGCAACCTCCACGCCGTCGTACGTCAACGGGACCCCGTGCCCGGTCAGCCATGCGGTGAGCGACCGGAGCGCGTCGAGCTGGTCCGGGCTCGCGAAGTCGGGCCACAGGGTCATCCGCGCGACGCCCAGGAGGTACAGGACCGCCGCGCCGGCGATCACGCGCCGGGCTCGACGGTCGGTCACCATCCGGAAAGGGTAGAGCGCCCGCACTCGATACAGTGACCAGGCCTGACACCACCTCTCACAGGAGTCCTCGTGCGCGTCTCGGTCATCGGTTGCGGCTATCTCGGTGCGGTGCATGCCGCGTCGATGGCGAAGCTGGGGCACGACGTCGTCGGCGTCGATGTCGATGCCGTCAAGGTCGCGGAGCTCGCGGCCGGCCGAGCCCCGTTCTACGAGCCGGGTCTGCCCGAGCTGCTCGACGAGGTGATGGCCACCGGACGGCTGCGCTTCACGACGGACATGGCCGAGGTCGCAGGCGCGCTGGTCCACTTCGTCTGCGTCGGCACGCCGCAGAAGCGTGGCGAGTTCGGCGCGGACCTCGCGTACGTCGACGCGGCGTTCGAGCAGCTGCTCGCGCACGTGCGGCCCGGCGATGTCGTCGCAGGGAAGTCCACGGTCCCGGTCGGCACCGCCGAGAGGCTCGCCGAGCGGCTGGCCGGCACGGGCGCGACGCTCGTGTGGAACCCGGAGTTCCTCCGCGAGGGGCTCGCTGTGCAGGACACGCTGCACCCCGACCGCCTCGTGTACGGCCTGCCGACCGACGACGACGGCGTCCCGACGGCAGCCGGCGACGCCGCCAAGGCCCTGCTCGACGACGCGTACGCGACCCCGCTCGCCGACGGGGCGCCGCTCGTCGTCACCGACTACGCGACCGCCCAGCTCGTCAAGGTCGCCGCCAACTCGTTCCTCGCGACCAAGATCTCGTTCATCAACGCGATGGCCGAGCTGTGCGAGGCGACCGGCGCGGACGTCACGCGCCTCGCTGACGCCATCGGGTACGACAACCGGATCGGCCGCACGTTCCTCAACGCCGGCCTCGGGTTCGGCGGTGGCTGCCTGCCCAAGGACATTCGTGCGTTCATGGCCCGTGCCGGAGAGCTCGGCGTCGACCAGGCGCTGTCGTTCCTGCGCGAGGTCGACTCGATCAACATGCGCCGCCGGGTGCGCATGGTCGACCTGGCGCGTGAGGTCTGCCACGGCTCGATCGTCGGGTGTCGTGTCGCGGTGCTCGGGGCGGCGTTCAAGCCGGACAGCGACGATGTGCGCGACTCCCCGGCGCTGTCGGTCGCCGCGCAGATGCAGCTCCAGGGCGCCCACGTGACGGTCACCGACCCGCAGGCGATCGAGAACGCCCGCGCCAAGTGGCCCGACCTCACGTTCGCCGCGACCGCGCTCGAGGCAGCCGACGGCGCCGACGTCGTGCTGCTCGCGACCGAGTGGGCCGAGTACCGCGACCTCGACCCGGCCGTGCTGGGCGGGGTCGTCGCCCAGCGGCGCATCCTCGACGGGCGCAACGTGCTCGACCCGGCGCGCTGGCGCGCCGCCGGCTGGACGTACCGGGCGCTCGGTCGCCCTTGACCACGTCCCCCGAGCCGTTGTCGGCAGAGCCGTTCGAGCCTGGCCCTGCGGCCTCACTGTCCCCGGGGTCCCGGCGCGCACCGATCTGGGCACGGGCGATGATCGCGGCCGGAGCAGTGCTCGCCGTGGCTGCGGTCGTCGTCGCGCTGCACCAGGCCACGGGCCCGACGCGTCAGCCGACGGGCGCCGCGACGCAGAGCTGGTCGCCCGTGGACGCCGACCCGCTCACGTACGCCCAAGCGCTCGTGGCGGACACGAACACGGCCCGTGCCACGGCAGGGTTTCCGCCACTCGGCGTGTCTGAGTGCGCGCGCGCTGCCGCGGCTGTCCGCGCACAGGCGCTCACGGGTGACCGCGAGCTCACGCACGCGAGTCTCGTCCCGGTCATGGAGACGTGCGAGCCGTCGGGTTCTGCCGCGGAGAATCTCAGCCGCGCAGCCGTTGGTCCGGACGCCGTGGTCGACGCCTGGCTTGCGTCGCCGGGCCACCGCGCCAACCTCCTCGACCCGACCCTGACTGAGGTCGGCGTCGCCTGCCTGCTCGACGCCGACCGGATGCTCTGCTCGCAAGTCTTCCTCGGACCCTGACCCGGCTGTCCGCCGCCGAGGCTGCGCGGATGGTTGGTCGCCGAGACTGCGCGGATGGTTGGCCGACGAATGCGTATGGCAGCCATCTGAGCAGTCTCGGCGGGCGGGGCTAGGTGCGGTCGCGGATGGCTGCGCGGACCCAGGCGACCAGGCGCTCCGGGTTGCGGAGCACGTCGTCGGCGGTGCACGTGATGATGCGCCAGCCCGCGGCCTCGAGCGCCTGCCGGCGGCGGATGTCTCGGCGCCAGGTTGCCTTGTCGGTGCGGTGGAGGTCGCCGTCGTACTCGATCGCGATCTTCAGCTCGGGGTAGGACAGGTCTGGCAGCGCCAGGAACTGTCCGCTCGCGTCACGTGCCGCGGTGTTCACCGCGGGGCACGGTAGCCCGGCGTCGACGAGCACCCACCGGGCCCGGCTCTCCATGCACGAGTCGGTGCCGGTGCGGACGTGCTCGAGCGCGCTACGGAGCCGAGCGATCCCGCGGGTGCCCTTCGGCAGGTCGGCGACGACCTGGATCAGCGTCGAGCTGCGTACGTGCGGACTCTTGCGGCGCATGAGCGCGTCGCCGACGACGACGAGCTCGCGCGGCGGCAGCAGGGCCGCCAGCTGGACCCAGACCAGCTCGGGAGTCATGACGGGCAACCGCGCGACACGCCGGACCGTCACGTCGGATGACGATCGCGAGTGCGTGGCGACACCCGGGCGCCGCACCCACGAGCGACTCTCGGGAATCTGCACGTGGAGCCGCTCGTCGCCCCCGACGCCGAACGGCAGGTCGACGCCGAGCAGCCGCAACGCGGTGACATGGCAGAAGACCGCACCGGGTGGCAGGACCAGGAGGAGCGCCGTGCACCGTCCGACGAGGTCGTCTGCGACCGTCGCGGGCGCTCTGACACCCGTGAACGGGCTGTGCAGCGACTGCCCTCGAAGGCGTGCGCGGCTGATCCCCTGCGCGCGGCCGTCATGGTAAGTGAACGGTCCGCTCGCGAACGGTTCCGGCAGCGGTAGCGGTGATCGCACGTCCGTAACGATGCCGACGCCGCCCGTACCGAACCGCACCCCGACCGCTCCCTGTGGACAACCAAACCCCACCCCGCCCTGCGGTCGGCCGACCGAACCCCCGAACCCCCGAACC
>JAYTSH010000264.1:0-3763 GCA_043745755.1 Cellulomonas sp.
GCCTGCCGGGACCGGACCGGGGCGCGGCGCACGGACCGATGTGCCCCACGTCGTGCGGATGAAGACGGTCGCGGTCGGGACGAGGTAGGCGACCCACGCCGTGAGCTGGATCCACGTGGTCGCGGGGGAGAAGTTGAAGACGCCCTTGAGCAGCGTGCCGTACCAGCTTGCCGGGGCGATCGTCGCCGAGACGTCGAACGCGAGCGCGTGCAGGCCGGGCAGGACGCCGGCCTCCTGCAGGTCGTGCACCCCGTAGGAGAGCACGCCGGCGGCGACGACGACGAGGAACAGCCCGGTCCACGCGAAGAAGACCCGCAGGTCCAGACGCACCGCACCGCGGTACACGAGCCAGCCGAGGCCGATCGCCGCGGCGAGTCCCAGGGTCGCTCCGAGCAAGGGCGAGGTCGACGTGTCAGTCGCCTTGGCGCTGGCCCACAGGAACAGCGCGGTCTCGAGGCCCTCGCGCCCGACGGCGAACAGCGCCATCACGACGACGGCCCGCTTGCCGGCTTCGATCGCGGCGTCGAGGCCGTGCTGCAGGTTTGACTTGAGGAAGCGCGCGGTGCGCGCCATCCAGAAGATCATCCAGGTGACCAGACCCACCGCGGCGATCGACAGCGACCCGCCGATGGCCTCCTGCGCCTCGAACGACAGACCC
Source organism: Cellulomonas sp. (assembly GCA_043745755.1). GTDB lineage: Bacteria > Actinomycetota > Actinomycetes > Actinomycetales > Cellulomonadaceae > Cellulomonas_A. The sequence goes on from JAYTSH010000264.1 coordinate 659, forward strand.
TGCGGACCGAACGTGAGGGCCGCGCCGAAGGCGAGGGAGACGGCGACTGCGAAGCCGACGCCCGCCCAGACCGCGGGGAGGAGGTCGCGCCGGTGAGTCTTGACGACGTAGGCGACGAGGATGCCGACGACGAGCGCGGCCTCGAGGCCTTCGCGCAGGCCGATGAGGAAGTTGGCGAGCATGGCAGCTTTCCGCAGGGGTCTCGGGAGTGACGAGTGAGGGTCGGCTAAGTGAGGACTGCCTTACCTCACTTCGAACTGTACGGCATGGCCACGGCGCCGAGCGAGTTCGCCCCCTGACCCGTCGCTGTGAGGGTTGGCACAACCCCCGGTCGGTCACGCGACCGGACCCGAGCCCTCGACCTGAGCGCGAAGCCCGGGCCACGCGTCGGCGAACGCTGCCAGGAGCGGGCGGTCGGCGACGGCGTGGGTCGCCACCCAGGCGATCTCGAGGCTCTCGGCATCGGTCGGGCGGGGGTCGAGCGGGCCGATGGCCGCGGCTCGGACGGTCGTATAGCTCCAGGTGCCATGGTCGAGCACCTGGGTGCCGAGCACACGCACCGACGACGGCCCGATGCCCGCCTCCTCGCCGGCCTCCCGCAACGCGGCGTCGAGTGCGGACTCGCCCGGTGCCCGGGCTCCGCCGGGGATGCCCCACGTGCCGCCCTGGTCGCTCCACAAGGCCCGGTGCTGCAGCACCACGTCCCACCCCGATCCATCGGGCGAGCGTCGCGCCAGCAGGAGGCCGGCCGCTCCGTGCAGGCCCCAGTGCCGGCGACCGCACGCGCACTCCACCCAGCCGTCGCCGGGCGACCGGTGCCGTGGGGCACCCTGGGGCTCAGGCGCCATGCTCAGACGACGATGTCGCAGATCGCGGTCCCCGCGCCGACGCTCGAGCCGACCGCGGCCACGAGCCCTGTGACGCGACCCGCACGGTGGGCGAGCAGGGGCTGCTCCATCTTCATGGCCTCGAGGACCACGATGAGGTCGCCCTCGGCCACGTCCGCACCGTCGGCGACAGCGACCTTGACGATCGTGCCCTGCATGGGCGACGTGAGCGTGGCGCCGTTCGTGCTCGCGACGGATCGCACAGGAGTGCGGCGCACGGGGCGACGAGCATGGGTGCCCGGACGTCCGCGGCCGAAGCCGAGGGCGGCCGGTAGAACGACCTCGAGCCGCTTGCCGCCGACCTCGACGATGACCCGCTCGAGCGCGATGGGCTCGTTCTCGTCCTCGTCGGCGGTGTCTCCCGACCCGGTCGAGCCCGCGGCGGGCTCGTGCGTCGGCGCCACGAGCGACGCGAGCCGGTCCCCGAACTCGGTCTCGATCCACAGGGTGTGCACGCGGAACGGCACGGTCGGGTCCCCAGGAACGAAGTCGGCCTCCTCGAGCACCGCGCGGTGGAACGGCACGACGGTGGGGATCCCCTCGATCTCGAGCTCGCCGAGCGCGCGCCGGGCCCGCTCGACCGCCTGCGCCCGCGTCGCACCCGTGACGATGACCTTCGCGATCATCGAGTCGAACAGCCCCGACACCGTGTCGCCCTCGACGACGCCGGAGTCGACGCGCACGCCGGGCCCGGCGGGGAACCGCAAGCGCGTGATGCGTCCCGGCGCCGGCAGGAACCCCGCGGCGGGGTCCTCGCCGTTGATGCGGAACTCGAACGAGTGCCCGCGCGTGGTGACGTGGTCGTAGCCGAGCGGCTCGCCCGCCGCGATGCGCAGCTGCTCGCGCACGAGGTCGACCCCGCTGACCTCCTCGGTCACCGGGTGCTCGACCTGCAGCCTCGTGTTGACCTCGAGGAAGGAGATGGTCCCGTCGGCGCCGACGAGGAACTCGCACGTGCCCGCACCGACATACCCGGCCTCACGCAGGATCGCGACGGACGAGGACACGAGCTCGGCGTTCTGCGCGTCGGTGAGGAACGGTGCGGGCGCCTCCTCGACGAGCTTCTGGTGGCGGCGCTGGAGGGAGCAGTCGCGCGTCGAGACCACCACGACCGTGCCGTGGGCGTCCGCGAGGCACTGGGTCTCGACGTGGCGCGGCCGGTCGAGGAACCGCTCGACGAAGCACTCGCCGCGCCCGAACGCCGCGGTGGCCTCGCGGACCGCCGACTCGAACTGCTCGTCGATCTCGTCGAACGTGCGCGCAACCTTCAGGCCGCGGCCGCCGCCGCCGAACGCCGCCTTGATCGCGACGGGGAGGCCGTGCTCGGCCGCGAACGCATGGATCTCAGCGGTGCCCGTGACGGGGTCGGGCGTGCCGACGACGAGCGGTGCGCCCGCGCGCGCGGCGATGTGCCGTGCGCTGACCTTGTCGCCGAGCGCCTCGATCGCCGCCGGCGGCGGTCCGATCCACACGAGGCCCGCCTCGATGACCGCGCGCGCGAAGTGCGCGTTCTCGGCGAGGAAGCCGTAGCCCGGGTGCACGGCGTCGGCACCTGAGCGTCGCGCGACGTCGAGCAGCTTGGCGATGTCGAGGTACGTCTCCTGCGCGCGCGCACCGGAGAGCGCGAACGCCTCGTCGGCCACGCGCACGTGCAGCGCCTCCCGATCGGTGTCCGCATAGACCGCGACGGAGCCGATCCGGGCGTCACGGCAGGCGCGGGCGATACGGACTGCGATCTCGCCGCGGTTCGCGATGAGGACCTTGGAGATGGCGGGCACGGCTCACCGTAACGCGGGCAGCCCGGACATCTCACCCGCGCCGCGTCCGTACCGTGAAGATTGGTGGACCACCCAGGCGGGGACGCGTCACCTTTGGAGGTATTCGACGACGACGAGCCACCACGGTTCGCCTCTGGCGCACTGAGGTTGTTCGGAGGTGACAACGGGTGCGGAGCCGGCACACCGTGCTCAGCCGCGCCAGACATCCGGCACGAGGACGCCGACCTCGCCGAGGAGCTCGCGCAGGAGCGGCAGGCTGACACCGACGACACCGTGGTGGTCTCCCTCGATCCCCGTGACGAACGCGCCCCCGAGGCCGTCGATCGTGAACGCGCCCGCGACCGCGAGGGGCTCGCCCGTCGCGACGTACGCGTCGATCTCGGCGTCCGACAGGTCCGCGAAGTGCACGATCGTGGACGAGGTCGCGCCGAGGGTCCCCG